>CAYTLV010000241.1:0-3115 GCA_964438445.1 uncultured bacterium
GTACTATAATGGCAGGACCGAGGATCTTGACATTAGTAACAAATGTTTGCCATTCACTGATCAAAGCAGCTACAACGATCAAAGCAAATAAGGCAGCGGAGATCTTACTGGCAATGGGTTCAAATGATTTAGTGAAATTCGTTGCTTTAGCATGGATCCATAGTCCGATTCCCACGGGGATCACGGTGATCAGGAACATGGTCAAACCAAGTGTCAGAATATTCATGGGAGGGGCATCCGCACCCATAAAGTAATTCAACGAAAATGCTGCGATCAAAGGGAGTGAAATGACGGTGACCACGGAGACAACAGCGGTATAAGAGATTGATAAAGCGGTATCGCCCTTCGCCAGTTTCGTCAGGATATTGGACGTTACACCACCCGGGCACGAGGATAGGATCATGAGTCCTACAGCCAATTCTCCTTTGATCCCAAATAGGGCGATGATCCCAAAAGCGACCAATGGCAAAAGGAACATTTGGTTAAGAATTCCAATAGCAAAAGCTTTAGGTTGAAGAAATACGTTCCTGAAGTCGTTTAGGGTTAACCCCAATCCCAAACTGAACATAATAAATACGAGGGTCAACGGTAAAATGATATCGATAAGCATATCGAACTCCTTTTTATTGTTTAGTTCCCGCGATGTCTTGGATTAGAGAAAAGCGACAGAGAACACTGCCGAATGCCCTTAATCCCTCCTGTTGGTTTTAAAATAGGGGGAAATGATACATATGCAAAGAAAAAAAATAGGAGCAAATACCCTCGCTTGGAGCTACATAGTAGACTACCGAATGGTCGATCAGCGAAAATTAGTAAGGAGTAAGGAATAAAAATGTTATAAGGAGTATAGAAATAAATATTATTTAATTGCTGTAGTTTAATTATTATCAATAATGTTGATTTAAAAATTATTTCTTGTATCATATCCCATAATATTGGTATATTACTAATATTAATAAATATTTAGTCAGTTCGTATTAAAAGGAGTAGAGTTATGTATCGGAAAAATTTAGCTCGTTTTCTCGCATCTATAGTCTTGGTCGTATTGCTTTTATTATTTAGCTGTAGTAACGATGGCAACTCATCGCTTGACTCAAATGCAGTGGGTCCGGATGTATCACAACTTGGCGAACCCCTTACTTCCGGGATCCAATTACATGATGATATTTGGGGTACTATCTGGAATCTATCTGTTTCTTGCGAAACGAGTCGTTATATTGGCTTTAATGGTAGAGCCTCCGTGAATGATCCTTGTGCAGCAACATGGGACAGATATGATGGGCAACTTATCATGATGGAGATGTTTAATGATGGAGATGTACAGTACTATAAACTCAAGAAATATGGAGGACATTTAATTGGGGCGAGTCATTATTTAAGACAAGGTATGTACTTGAATATTCGTGAGATATTTTCTGTTGTAAGTGATCCGGATAGTGTTTTTAATTTGAATAAAGCTTCCGCGATGTCACTTGATTCAATTAGGGCTTACATGGAAAAAAATCCTAATTGGTTTGAGGGAGGAGGAGAAAATGAATAAGCCACATAAATATTCATTGATATCACTCATAGTTGCAGTCTTTATTATTTGTTTTTTCTGTCAATGCGATCTGTGGAATACTCCTGAAGATAGCGATGGTTTGACCATTGGTGTCCTTTTACCGGTTACCGGGACAGGTCCTGTTCAGGGGGAAGCGACCTTGGCTGCTATAGAGCAGGCTCTTGATGATCTGAATGATCAACTGTTTGATGAAGGGGATATGAGAGAAGTCTCAATTGAGATCATTGATTCACAATTTGATATTGAGCAATATATTATCGGACTGGAAGCATTAATAGCTCAGGATATCAAGGTCATTCTAACTTGTGGTACGAGTGCGGAGATCGCCTTTATAAAGAATGTGATAGATACTGCAGATGTGATACTCATTGACCACAGTAGTACGTCACCATCGCTTTCCGTCAGCGATAAGATTATTCGTATGATACCCGATGATGATCTGACAAGTGATGCGATGATTCAGGCAATGGAAAATACCGAAATTGAGAAACTTATCACCCTTTACAGAAATGATATCTGGGGTACGGAACTGAATACTCTTATTGAGGATAAATTCTCCTTGGGTGGTGGAACGGTTGTAGAAACGATACCATACAATGCTAGAATTCTCAGTGTAGAGATTAGTGATAAGATCGCAATGTTGGATTCTGTTGTGCAAGTTGCATTTACGGGAAGTTTGGCAAATGAGATCGCTGTGCAACTTATCAGTTTCGAAGAAGGGATCGATTTTATGGCAGAGGCTTTAAAGTACCCTGCACTCATGCAAGTGAAATGGTTTGGTTCGGATGGTTTGACCCTAAATGAAGATATTACGGAAGATGCTCTTGCCGCACCATTTGCCGATAGCGTTCACTTTGCATCACCGGTTTTTGGTGAGCCCGATGAGGCAGAATTTAGAGCGATAAAGACTCTTATAGAAACTGAAGTAGGATACCCGGTATATCCTTATGTCTTATGTGCATATGATGCCTTGTGGATCGCCGGATTAACTCTCTTGGATGATGAGAGTGAAACTATTGCAGAATTTAAGACTGCATTACTTCAAAATTTTTCCGAGCACGAAGGTATATTTGGAGATATTGAACTAGATGCGAATGAAAATTGCATTGATACTCATTTTGATTTTTGGGGATTGGAGGAAAGCAGTGGAAACTATTCTTGGATAAAACTATATAGCATATTTGATCCGGAGCCATGATCTCCGATCTATAAAAATAAATAATTGTTTTGAATTGAGAAAAGGGCAGGAGTAATTCCTGCCCTTTGATAAATATTGAAGAAATGAATCGTATTCCGGTCCATTTTCTCAATAGAGATGGGATAAGAAGTGTTTTTATATATCGCGTACAAGAAATACAAAGTTGTCATACCGTTCGCCACCTTCGCCAAGAGGACCGCTTTCGCATTTTGTATCAAAGCGTACGGCACCGGCTCCATGAAAATCCAAACCTTCACCATTTACCGCTCTACCAAAAGCAACATACCAAGCATAATAGTAGGGTTCGCCACTTCTGAAGTCGGCTGAGGTACCGGTCCAGTAATAACCGTAGTCGC
>CAYTLV010000242.1:0-3112 GCA_964438445.1 uncultured bacterium
GATGATCACCGTGCTATTATGGACGGTATGATCCAACTTTATGCACAGTACCTCGAAACGGAAGAAAAACGCTCCATGGGTTTCCGAATGAGTGACTGGGACAATAAATTATTGAAATACGGCGGTTTATTTGAAAAAGAAATGATGGACTTGTCCGTAAATATTTCTCTTGAAGATGCATTGGACAGTGGCTGGAATATTCTATCGGAATGTTTTAATCCTGATGAAACGGGTTTCCGTTCAGGATTGGTTGAAAAATACTGGCCCAAATCTTAGATTTTCAAATCACATAGTACAAAGGTGCGTGTGAGAGGATGATATGGCAAAGTTAAAGCTGACAAAGAATGAATTAAAAAAACAAAAAGATGCGTTAAAACGATATACGCGTTACTTGCCGACGCTTGAGTTGAAAAAACAACAACTTCTGGCAGAGATCCGGCGTGTAAATGACGAGATCCGGGAATCACAAGAAAAATTGGATGCTTTGCGCAAACAATTATCCGCTTGGGTTGCATTGTTTGCTGAAGACGTGGATGTCGCTTCTTTGCTTGAGTTAAAAGAAGTCGTAACGGATACCGGAAATATTGCCGGTATCAATATACCGCTTTTTAAGAAACTTGAGTTCGAAGAAAAATTTTATGATCTAATGGAATACCCTCTTTGGGTAGATTCTGGCGTAGAAGCTGCAAAAGATACGATCACATTCGAGAAAGAGTTAGATATCCTGAGGGAACAGGAAGCACTCATTCAGGAAGAATTGCGAACGACCGTGCAACGTATCAATCTCTTTGATAAGGTCATGATCCCTCGCTCTAAAGAGAGTATTCGGAAGATCCGGATCTTCATGGGTGACCAGGATACTGCGGCTGTGGTTCGCGGAAAGATATCAAAGGGTAAGATCGAAAAGAAAAAATTGGAACAAAGCGCTTAGGCGTTATGAGGCTATAAATGATAGAAAAGATGTCAAAAATTACCCTGCTTGTGGATGAAGGAAGCGCAAAATCGGCGTTGAAATCACTCCGTAAACTGGGTGTTTTGCATGTAAAACCCCTTCAAAATCCACCATCTAGCGATATGTCCGTGATCGAAACACGACTTGAAGAAATTAAACGAGTTTTAATTTTGCTGGGTGATCCAGATGATCCAAAGCAAAAAGCATCCGGAAAAGCCGATAAGTTCGTTGATGAAGTTTTAGAAGCCAATCGAACCCGCTCGATTTTGGTAAGAGAAATGGAAAGTTTACAAGAAGCAGATCGTTGGTATGCTGATTGGACAAATATTTCTCTCGATGATATGGCATCACTTGAGGAAGATGGATTCTATATTAAAATATACCAATTATCTCCTTCCGCATGGGCAAGTGAAAAAGAAAATGAAAATCTTTTTGCTCTCTCAGAAACTAAAGGCAGTGTTAAGGTTGCATTGGTCAGTCGTGATCCCGAAGAAACTCTGGATCATCGCCCGATCAATATTCCTGATATATCTGCTAAGGAAGTTAAATACCGAATTTTAGAGATCAAAAAAGAATTGATCAAAATTGAGAAGGTTGTCGAAGGACACCGTTGCCACATCGAAATGATCAAGGGTTACGATGAAAATCTAAAAAAAGATCATCAATTTTCCATTATTCAGAACGGATTGGGATTCAAAGAAAATATAGCTTACTTGCAAGGATACGTTCCCAGCGATGAAGCCGTAACAATTGATAAAGCAGCTGAAAAGCATGGTTGGGGTTTTGTTGAGGAAGAGCCTGAATTAACAGATAATCCTCCTACAAAATTGAAAAATGCGAAATGGATCAAGATCATTGAACCTGTTTTTGATTTTCTCGGAACCATACCGGGTTATCGTGAAAAAGATATCTCAATGTACTTTTTGATCTTCTTTGCTATTTTCGTTGCCATGATCATTGGTGATGCCGGCTATGGTATGATCTTTTTGTTGGTATCAATATTTGCTACCTTCAAGATGAAGAAAGGCGGCGGAAAATTACCGGGTGTGGTCGTGCTTATGTATGTATTAAGTTTTACCACGATTGTCTGGGGTACCATAACAGGTACATGGTTTGGATCGGTAGCGATCGCAAACATCCCTTTCTTCAAATCAATGATCATTCCTGATATTGCATCATTTCCGGAGATATTCCCGGATCTAACAGTTAATCCCCAAGCTAAAGTTCAGCTGATATGCTTTATTCTCGCTATTTTACAGTTGGGACTTGCCAGCATCATGAACTTTATTGACAATCTCCCCAAATTAAAAGCTTTTGAGCATGTAGGTTGGTTCGCTTTGACTGTTGGTTCTTTTACACTGGTTCTTAATTTGGTTCTCGGTATGGCGATGCCATCCTTTACAGTTCCTTTAATGGCAGCTGGTTTTGCTTTTATTGTGATCTTTAGTGCTCAGGAACCCGGTAAAGGTTTTTTTAAGGGCGTTCTAGCTGGATTAGGTGGAGCATTTAATACTTTCTTGGATGCAATATCATCCTTCTCGAATATTATTTCCTACATTCGTTTGTTTGCAGTTGGTATGGCAACTGTAGCTATTGCAACGGCCTTCAACGATATGGCCGCTGGAATGATGCAAGGACCCGCGATCATCGGTGGTGTGATTGTGCTTCTTGTTGGCCATAGTTTAAATTTAGCAATGGGACTGCTTTCTGTGATGGTTCACGGTATTCGTTTGAACCTTTTGGAGTTTAGCGGTCAATTGGGACTTGAATGGACAGGTTACAAATACATGCCCTTCAAAGAAAAATAAACAAAGTAATAAATTAGATCAAAGGAGACTTTATAATGGATCTTCAAATGTTTGGCGCTGCTGCCGCACTAGGACTTGCAGCTTTGGGTTCAGCCTTCGGTACAGGAATAGCATCACAGGCCGCGATCGGTGGTTGGAAAAAATGCTTTCAAAATGACAAACCCGCACCTTTTATGTTGGTTGCGTTCGCCGGTGTTGCATTAACACAGACCATCTACGGTTTCTTGTTAATGAACTTCATCTTGGGTTCTTCCTCAGATAATGGTTTGGGACTTCTCGGTGCCGGTATCTTTGGTGGTATGGCTATGGGTCTTTCAGCTTTGATGCAGGGTAAGGTTGCCGCACGTGCTGC
>CAYTLV010000243.1:0-1873 GCA_964438445.1 uncultured bacterium
GTCATATCAAGATAGATGATCATATCTCGGGATTGATCGCACCACATGCGGGATATGTTTATTCAGGGAAACAAGCTGCAAAAGCTTATCAGAACTTAAAAAATAAAACTTATCAATGTGTTTGTATCATTTCTCCCAGTCACCGAGAGTACTTTTCCGCTATTTCCGTGTATTCGGGAGCAGGGTATAGCACACCCTTGGGAACTTGCCCGGTTGATGAACATGCAAGAGAATTGGCACTTGAATGCAAGGGAGTCACCTCCGGATTGGAAGGGCATCGTGCGGAGCATGCACTGGAAGTTCAGCTTCCTTTTATACAGTATTTTCTCGGAAATGTATCTATTCTTCCAATCGTGATGGGAGATCAGGGTAAAGCAAGTATTGAAGAAGCAGGGGCGTGTGTTAGGAAACTTTATAAGGCTTATGGAAAGGATATTCTTTTCATCGCCAGTTCGGATCTTTCACATTTTCACAACAGCCGGATAGCCCAAAAAATGGATACGGATTTCATTTCTTTGCTGGAAAAAGCCGAAACGAATAATATGTATGAAAAATTAGCTACAAATGATCTTGAAGCTTGCGGTGGTGGTCCAATAATTGCTATCTTACAGGGTCTTGATATTGAAAGTAAAAACATCAAAGTTCTAGGTTATACACACTCAGGATACGTGAGCCATGATCATGATTCCGTGGTGGGATATACCTCTGCACTGATCTTGAAAAATCCAAAGGAATAATACATGATCGACGTACTTCTTTATAATGAAAATGAACATAGATTTTGGGATGACTTTGTCCATCAGGCGAACAATGGAACGATCTTTCATGAGCGAAAATTTATAAACTACCATCCCAAGGGAAGATTTAAAGATCATTCATTGATCTTTATGGAAAAAGGAAAGCCTGTCGCTCTTTTTCCTGCTGTAGAATTTAAAGATGGTTCAAAACGTATTTTGTATTCTCATAGAGGTAGCTCTTACGGTGGAATCGTACAACCTATCAATCAAGGTGTTGAGAAAAATGTCAAGATCGTGAAAGCTTTGGGAGAATATGCCAAAGATCAAAGTTTCGATTCAATCATTATGACATTACCCCCGGATATTTACAATCACCAATTAAACAATTATCTTGAATTTGCCTGTTTCCGTGAAGGTTATACTTATGTTAAACGCGAAATATCATCCGTCCTGAAACTTGAGGATAATATTGATAAAAATTTGGCAAAATTCAAGAGTACGCATCGTACTGCTTATCGTCGCGGCGAAAAAATGGGTGTTAAAGTCAGGGAAACAGATGATTATAAAGCTTTTTACACTATTTTAAAGAACAATCTAAAGATCAGGCATGGCGTAGAACCCACTCACACTTTAGATGAGCTTCTGGATCTTAAAAAACTCTATCCTGAACAGATCAGACTTTACGGTGCATATCTTGATAAAACCATGATCGCAGGAATTGTCATGTTCGATGCAAATAAACTGGTGACACTTGCATTTTATATATCCCATAATGAGAAGTTTCAAGAATATCGCGGTGTGAACGTCTTATTTAAAGAGGTTATTGCCGATAGTATTAAGAGAGGTTTCCATTATCTGGATTTCTGGATCTTTACGGTTAATATGGAACCCAATTACGGCTTGGCAAGATTCAAGGAAAGCTTTGGCTCAGGCGGAGTGTTTAGAGATACCTTAAGACTGGAATTGACAAAGGACAATTGACAAAGGACAATTCAAGAGACAAGATGAAAGACTGTCATCCTGAACGAAGTCCTGCAAAGCAGGATGTAGTGAAGGATCTATTCATGGTACTGAAACTACCTTAAAGCATTGAATAATCGGAAATTGATGGATTGCATTCTCAAAGAATATTTATA
>CAYTLV010000243.1:1973-3104 GCA_964438445.1 uncultured bacterium
ATCGGTTACGTTGCCGCACGTATGATCAATTTTCTTCTATTACCTTTTTATTCTTATCATATCACACCCGAAGAATATGGTGTGGTCTCTCTTGTTTATGCTTTTATCGCTTTTTTAAATATCTTTTATCATTATGGTCTGGAAAGTGCTTTTTTACGTTATTATTCTAAAGCGGGAACCTCAGAGGGTTACGAGAAAAAAGATGTATTTAGCACAGTTTACAGCTCCATTTTAGTATCGAGTGTGGCTTTTTCTTTGCTGATCTGGGTTAGCGCGCCGACTTTAAGTCAGATCATTTTGCATTCACCTGATTATGTTCATATTATTCATTTGACCGCTGGTATTCTTTTCTTGGATGCCATGTATCTTATCCCTTTACATTATTTACGCATTAATAATAAAGCCGCGATTTTTACAAGCATTACTTTGATCAATGTATTTATCAATGTGGGTTTAAATATTTATCTTATCCGTTTTCGCGGTCAGGGAGTGGAAGCAGTCTTTATCTCTAATCTTATGGCATCGGCTTTTTCCTTTCTTGTTTTGCTCCCTGTGGTTTTTAAGAATCTTAAAGGCAAGGTCTCCGGGGGATTGTGGAAAAAGCTTATCCTTTTTGGACTACCCTTTGTCCCAAGCGGTCTGTCCAGCATGATCATTGAATTGAGTGATCGATATATGCTTGAATGGTTTGATGGTTTGAAGGCTGTGGGACTATATTCAGCGGGGCATAAATTGGGCATTTTTATGATGCTTATTGTTATGGCCTTCCGCTTTGCCTGGCAGCCGTTTTTCTTGCAAAAGCATGATGATCCTACCGCGCCACGTTTATTTTCCAAGATCATGACTTGGTTTGTGTTCTTGATGACTATCGTTTTCTTACTGGTCTCGTTCTTCATTAAGGAGATCGTATCTTTAGAGATCTTTGGTCGATATATTATTGCCCAAAGCTATTGGGCGGGTATTGTTGTGGTTCCTTTGATCTTGGCGGCATATTTATTCAACGGGATTTATATTAATTTACATCCGGCGATATTTTATACCGGTAAGACGTGGGTTATTTCAATTATTGTAGCCATTGCAGCGGCGATCAATGTTATTTTGAATCTTATACTTATTCCAAAAGTTGGGATG
>CAYTLV010000244.1:0-3103 GCA_964438445.1 uncultured bacterium
ATCATCGCGTTTGATATATAATTTACCGCCAAAACCCAGCTTTTCAGCTAGGTTCGGCATTCCATGTAAAGGAGTCGGCAATTGTGCTAAAGTTATCTTTGGTAAATACTTCACTTATTCCTCTTCGATGAGATCGTATTTGAATTCTTTTCCTTTTTCGATGGCAGGGATCCCTTCTTTCATCCAACGCGGCATCGGCTTATCCATCAAATAATGATCAAAGAATTGTTTCATTCGAATGGTAAGATCCATACGATTTCCCCAGTTTGCCCGTGTCAGATTATGACTCTCGTTATTATACGTTAACATCCAGGCGGGTTTCTGTAGACGACGCATAGCGACCATCATTTCGATCCCCTGGGTCCATGGAACGGCTCCGTCATTATCATTATGCATCATCAACAAAGGCGTTTCAATTTTATCGGCAAAAAAGACCGGAGAGTTTTCAATATAAAGATCAAAACTATCCCAGAGTGTTCCTCCAATACGGCTTTGACCGCCTTCATATTGCATCATACGACTCAGTCCGGAGTACCAGCGGATACCACCATAAGCAGATGTCATGTTAGAAACAGGTGCACCGGCCATTCCGGCTGCAAAACGGTTAGTCTGCGTAACAAAATAAGCCGTCTGGTAACCACCCCAACTTTGTCCCTGAATACCGATCTTATCTTCATTGATATAGGAATAATTTTCGAGGAGCATGTCTACACCCTTCATCACACAATCCAATCCGGATTTACCGGGATGCCCGGATTTGTAAACGATGTCAGGAATAAAAAGAATGTAACCGTTACTCGGGTACATAGATTTATTTACGGTTGAGTAACTTGGAGTTGGAGTAAAATACTGATGCAGATAATCTGAGTATTTTTCGTAATAATAAATGATCATTGGATGCTTTTTCGTCTTATCCAGATCATCCGGTGTATACAACATTCCCTGCAATTCCACACCATCGGAATTCTGCCATTTCACAAGCTCAACTGAAGCCCAACGGAATTGTGATTGTTGCAAATTAAGGGCAGAGATCTTTTGAATATTTTCAAGTTTCAGATCCGAAATATATAAATCCGGATACTCACGGTAAGTACCTTTGCGCCAGGAAATGATGTCGCCGCATTTAGCTTTTTTCAATTTTGAATATTGATGATCAGTATAGAGCAGTTTTTCAGGGACACCGCCTTCATACATATTGACCGTTGCATAACCCGATTTCTTACTTTTTTCATTGAAGATTGTAAGAATGATAGGACTTACAGGTACATAATCCAGATCGGCTGTCAATTTAACATAGCGATAAATATCTTTATCTTTTCTTCCCTCGCCGGCTGTTACATTCAAGGGTTCTTTTATGCCGCTAAGATCAAATTTCCAGATATCATATTTATCGTAGATATAGGCATAATGATCACCCAGCCCCCATGCGGCAAATCCGTAAGGATCCGGCACAGAAGTATGGTCATCATCTACATTATAAAACTTTACATCCAATCCTTGGGTTAAATTCCTAATAACATGGGTTTCCACATCTAAAGCAAACCAATTTGAATCGACATGATCATAGTAAAGTAAATATTTTTGTTCCGGTGATAATTGCGGTGTAAAACTTTTCTTTTCAAGAACCAGTTCTTTTTCACCGGTATTGACATTAACGAGATAATAATCGTAATAATCAAGGGATTCCCAGGAGATCAACTGACGGTATGGACGACCTGATTCACCAAGTACAATATCTTCAGTACCTTCAGTACTCATTTTGATCATCGGCACATCAATACTGGCTAGTTGAATAACTTTTTTACTACCTACATTGACCATACACTGGTAACTGCGCTTCTTTTCACGACCAACTTCTTTATTCTGCTGGGTTTGCAGTAAAGGATCCGTCCATGACCAAAGATCAAATTTAGCTTTTTCAGTTTTTAACAATGTATCTTTAGGTTCTTCTACAGGCAGTGGAGCTGTCCCAAAGAAAAGACGCTTACCGTCTTCAGAGAATTTCGCTGTGCGAATCGAGCTAACGCCCCATCCTTCAGGGATACCGTCCGCATCTTCATTAAGATAACATTTTGCCTTTGCTCGCCCGGTTTTCCAATAGTAGAGATCATAGATCTTTTCTTTGGTCGTATCATCCGAAAAAAGGAAAGCTAATTGCTTACCGGCTTCATCGAAGCGGAAAGTTTTGGCAACACCGTATGTTTCAAGAATGGTCTTTACCCTACCGGTATTTGCATTAATAATAGAAAGTCGTACAGAATCTTTTTTCATTTTTGTCACAGCAAGAATTCGATCACCCTTTTTACTCATGGTATAAGAAGAAACATATTCCATGATAACTGTATCTTGTGTAACGGGATTCCAAACCCACAATGGTGTACCTTCTTCGCGAACTTTCTTTTCCTTAGCTTTCTCCTCTTTCTTTTCTTCTGTTACTTCAATTTTCTTTTTTGAAGTATCTACAACGGAGGTGTCAATAACTGTTGAATCAATCATTGTTGAATCAATCATTGTCGAATCAGCTACTGCAAGTGAATCCGTCAATAAGCTATCTTTAACTGTAGATGTATCCTTTGCGGGAGAAAGAGGTTTTTCATGTAAAAGTGTGATCCAGGGTGAGCCTTCGTTACTCATACCATAGGATTTTACACGCGGGATGGCAAGTAGTGTATCTTCAGTGAAAAGATATACGCATAGAGAATCCTTGGGCATTTTATCTTTTTTAACTTTATCTATTTTAGCTTTTCTACTTACTTCGAAACGCGGTACTTTGCTAAAAACGAGGAAATTATTGTCAGGAGAAAATGATGCATCTTCAGCTCGTTCAAAATCTATTTTTTTACCGTTTTCAACTTCATATAAACTTAAAAGGACATCACCGCGATTAGGTTTTGCAGTAAAATGCACCCATTTACCGTTAAGAGAAAAAATCTGTTTGCTTAAACTTTGCCACTGAGCATAATCATCAGGCGTAAGTGCTCTTTTTTCTTCAGAAACAACACTTGTTTGTTCTTCCTGAATTTCAGCAATTTTAATTGCTTCTGTTGCTTCTTCTTTTTTCCCGCAAGAAAAGAGAAGTAATAAGAGCATACTCATTGCTGTG
>CAYTLV010000245.1:0-3100 GCA_964438445.1 uncultured bacterium
ATTCCATCATAATTAATATTTGAATAATCGTAATTGTAAGGGACTTGAATCACTTTGAAACCGCGTTTGACCACATTGGCAATAATGCTGTTCTTGCAGCCAAAATCCATCAAGAGAACTGTCTTGTCCCCTTCTCCGTGCTCGATCGGTTCCCTTACCGTTACTTTTTCTATTAAAAGATCCTTGTTCGGATCGTAGAAATCCACATCCTGGCCATCTACAACGATCTTGCCCAGCATGGTGCCGCTTTCGCGCAGGACTTTCGTTAAAGCACGTGTATCAATGCCGGTAATCCCGGGAATGCCTTCTTTTTTCAGCCATTCGTCCAGACTCATATCCGCATCCCAATGAGAGTAAACATCGGAGAGATTAGAAATGATAAAACCAAAAGCCTGTATCTTGGATGATTCCCACTTCCGCTTGGTGATATCTTCTTCGGTCTCATCTGGAACACCGTAATTCCCGATCAAGGGATAGGTGGATGTTAGGATCTGTCCGTAATAAGATGGATCCGTGAGCGCCTCAGGGTAACCGACCATTCCGGTATTAAAAACTACTTCTCCGGAAGTTGATACGGGCGCACCAAAGGCTTTCCCCTCGAAGCTCATACCATTCTCTAAAATAAGTTTTGCGTTCATGTGGTTCTTCGTCGCTTTATGTTTGATTTTGTGTTATAACATTTTCCGATCGGAACTTGCGGTAATGTAATAAATCATTATTCGGTTTAACAGAAAAAAATCAATGAAATAACTCAAATTTTGGTCAATTTGTTGTTGATTGATAATAATTATGAACGAAATGCAAATACAAACCACAGATTACACAGAAATAATAATAAATAATTAAACTGTCATTTCGACCGAAGTCCAGCGTCTGACAAGATGCTGGACGCAGTGGAGAAATCTCAAATTCCTCACTTAATATTTAATGTTTGAGATCCCGGATAAGCTTTCCAGAGTCAAGCTTTCCGGGATGACGTGTTGGGGTGTTTTGGATATGTTTTAAATTGGTGCAAAATATAAAAGAGACGCAGCATGCTGCGCCTCTACTACATATTTTTATTATTTTATCGTACAGACGCGATGCATCGCGTCTTACCAGCGGGTTCGACATGTCGAACCCCTACGAGTTACGCGTCACGAGTCACGATCATAAAATCACGCCCCACTCTACCGCGGTAAAACCATTACGTTCAAAATCGGGGATATCCGGTCCGGGAAGCTCAAAGAATTTCTCGCTTTCTTTTATTACGTAATGTAGGCGTAATTTTGCGTCGGGATAAGGCGAGATCTTCAATTTGATGACCCGGTTGACCATCTCGGTGTATTGCGGGTAAATCTCATAATAGGGTGAATCTTTTAATTCCGGTATCCAGAATTCAATAAAATCTGCGATCTCATTTTCATTAAAGCTATAAGCTTTCAGGTTTTTCTCAAAGAAATCAGTCAGATCATCCATTGCAACCACCCAGCCTTCAACATACTGCCATAAATCTGGGATTTCGGCTTCATAAAAGAGGAAATTGTATTTGCGGTCGATCTTGCCGTTAGGTTTGACCTTAATATTCTTCCATTGCAAAGGATAAAAAGGATCTGATTCAATCACTTTCCCGCCATGCGGGAATTGCAAAGAGACATTCATTTTCATTTTTTTCTCAGGATAGAGGTAGATGTTTGGTTTGCGGTCGATATTCAAGTTTGCATTTAAAACAAACTTAACCCTATATTCGATTTCTTCTATCGTCTCATTAACTTGGGAGTATGGCAAAATATCATAAATATTCATTTGAAATAAATTTGGAAAAGTAAATCTAGGATCAGCAAAATACTCAAGGTATGCATTCATGCACGTATCAGAAGAAAAGCAGATCTGTTTATCCATGTAATTTGTATGAGTAGAGAACCACATGACAACACGTCCCTCCCAAATACAATTGGCATCTTCCGAACAACGGCTATCCTCAGTTATACTATCTAAACGAACCCAAAGATCTTTGTTTTCATACAATTTTTCACCTATATAGATGCTAACTGTATCACCAATGTCGAATTGATCAAATTCACTGGGGAACAGAGGTTTGCATCCGGTGAAGATGATTGCCACGAGGATGATCGCGATTAAAACAAGCCCTGCTTTCTTTATCATATCTTTTACCTTTCAAAATTATTTGTGTAACCAGATTTCTTGTGCGTGGATGATAAATGATATCTTGTACTGCCATTGTTCAAAATTTTCATCATTACATTTTGCCGGTGAGACATTTATCATCAAAAAATGAAAATTCATCCCCATATTTAATTGATAATATGGAGTTGGCATAAAACCATAATTTTCAGTTATAACTCCGCCGGCACGATAATTGAAATAAAATGGGGATTGGTGTATTGTATCGTTTAATCCAAATGAAAAATAAGTGACTACATACCCTGTATCGACAATATCTAAACAACACGGGATACGTGTATCTTCCGTAATACTGTCCAATCGGATCCATATTGAATCACTTTCATACAAAGTCTCACCAACCCTTATATCAACCGTATCACCTAAATCGAATTGATCCAGATTTTCTGGCTGTTGTGGACCACATTCCGTAAAAATGATCACCGTCAGGATGATCGCGAGGAGAGTTAGGAGGAGTTTCTTCATAGTGTTGCCCTTTGAATAATAAATATTGTTGTAGAGACAAGGCAATGCCTTGTCTCTACAAAATTTATTAACTTATCGTAGAGACGCGATGCATCGCGTCTCTACACCGTATACTGCCTACTGTTTACTACCTGCGCTGATTTCTGCATAGTGCCTACCGCTTACAGAATGACTCCCCATTCCGTCACGGTAAATCCTTTTCGTTCGAATTCGGGGATCAGAGGCATCGACATATCCTCGTGTTTGGGGATATCCTTGATCACATAAAAAAGTCGCAGGATCGATTTGGGCGTTTTGCTGATATTCAGTTTAACTACCTCGTCGATCTTTGCCGTATGCTGAGGATATATTGCGTAGTAAGGTGATTCTTTCAAGCGCGGGATCCAATAGTCTGTAAAATCGGCTATTTCGCGTTTGTTAAAACCATATTCTGTTAGATTATTCTGGGAAA
>CAYTLV010000246.1:0-3082 GCA_964438445.1 uncultured bacterium
AGCGGATTACCCGATCAAATATTACTACTTGAGACAACTCTCCCCTCCGGAACCGATGCTAACTTAATCTGTCTTAACGGACATCAAAGTGAAGTGCGTCATATAGGCAGTACTCCACTGGTTGTTGATGGAGGACAATTCAATGATTGTATCATTGCTATCGGTTCAGATGCTGATGATGTTACAGGTTCCTTCTCATTTACGGCTCTCAGTGCCGACCAGCTTGCATCTTTGTATCCTAATCCTTTGACCACCACACAAGCTCTAAATCTCTCATACGTGCTCTTAGAGGATAATTTGCAGGGACAACTTGCCATCTATGACTTATTGGGAAGAAAAGTTTATTCACGATCACTTGCCGAAAATTATCTTAACAGCGGATTGCATGATCTACAGTTTATTCCTAACGATCTAAGTTCAGGTATTTATATCGTCGCTCTACATTTTGATGATACAATTATTGCTGAAAAATTTACTTATTTGAAATAAATGCAAAGACGCGATTTATCGCGTCTCACCTTAAATGAAATATAAAACAATCAAATCTCAGGCAGAAAGCAAGATCACGATCAAAGGAAGCAAGTTCTTCGGCTATGCCTATCCGGTAAATGATATTAATGAAGTCGAATTGATCTTACATGATGTTAAAAAGAAATATTACGATGCCACCCACCATTGCTATGCCTGGCAATTGGGTAACGGAAACGATATGACATTCCGTTATAATGATGACGGTGAACCTTTAGGAACCGCCGGTAAGCCAATCTACGGAGCGATCCAACGCTTGGATCTGACCAATGTATTGATTGTCTCAATTCGTTATTACGGTGGCACAAAACTGGGTACGGGTGGATTGATCCGCGCTTACGGGCAATCGGCAGCCGATACACTTGATGCGGCAAAGATCAAAACAATCGAAGTCGGCGATAAACTCCACTTCACCTCGACCTATGAGCAACACCCTATCATTATGCGGGTGGTCAACCAATACCACATCATTTCATTTGATCAACAATTTGCCGAAAATGTCACAGTCACGATCGAAGTTGATGAAACTTTGACTGAAAAAGTATTGGATGAAGTAAAGAATGCGACGAGTGGTTCGGTAATAGGGAAAGTTGTTATTTATTAAGTATCTTCTTTTATTTCAAATATAGGATCGAGCTTTCGTGCAAAGAATAATGCCGCATAAGCAATTGAAACCTCAATCCAGGCAAATAACTTAGGTAAAATACTTTCTAATGGTTTATTTGCCAAAAAGAATAAAGCGACCAACAACAAGATCCCACCAAATAATCGGTTTAATGCTTTAGTTTCGACAAAAATCAGTTTTTTATTTTTAAAGCTATTACTAGAGTTTCGAATAAATGCAAATGTCATTAGTATGGGGAGTAAATTCTCTAACCATAAATAATATTCTGCTACTGTATTACTGACGAAATGTGTTTTAAACAAAATCATTGATAAATAGAATATAATCAAATACTCAATCATTCCCCACTTTGCCTGCTTTCGCTTATCCATTTTATCCAGTTTTCTAATAAAAGGAATGAACAGAAGAAAAACGATGGTATGTATGACAATAAATACGACTACATCCAATAAATCAAATGTTTTATCAGGAAGATAGACCTGTGTAATAAAGTTCATAATGCTTACAAATATCATAAAGATCGCAAATTTCAATATCGGTTTATTTTCCATGTTTGTTTTCTTTCATTAAATACTTGATCAAAATTCTTCTATGATAGTGTTCATTAAATCTTGTCGGTATCACCATTACTATTCCATAAATAATTGACCCAATGATCAACCCAATATCCAGTTCTTCTTCAAGAAGTACCATCATAACAAGCACAAATAATGCCGCAGCACCAATTGATTCGTAGATAACATCACTCAAGCTTTTTCTTTAAAAAAGAATCCTTAAGTCAAACACTGAAGTTCGCTGACCTATACCGAAGGAATTTAATAGTTTAGCTCTCAACTGTACCCCTTAGATATTTGATCGTATTTTTTCTTTGTTTGTGTTCGAAAAATCGCATAAATATCACCATCATTATCCCCATGAATATTGATTGTATAATCAGGTCTGCATTCAATGGCTCTTCTTCTATAAGCATCGTAAAGAATATGAACCACGATATAAGCCATATCCCCTCACGTAATTTATCCCATGTTTTTTTTGAAGTAAGAATTTTAAGTCAATATTTTTCAACTTTGTCATTATAGATATTCCTCAAACCAGCATCACATATACATATGATGCATAAATTTGCCTCCGGATAATTCTTTTATTACAATACCTACTCAATTGTAATTATTTATCGCATATTTATCAAGTAATATTAATAATTTACCCTAATATGAACGTCATGCGAGTAGTCAACCAATATCATATCATATCATTTGATCAACAATTTGCAGAAAACGTCACGGTCACGATCGAAGTTGATGAAAAACACACTCAAAAGATCTTGGAAGACGTCAAGAATGCGACGAATGGCTCTGTTGTGGGGAAACTTATATCTTCTTAATAAGTATTTATGGTAATCAAATCCTAAGGAATATCAGAGTTCATTCCGAGAGTTATAAATTAAATTAATTATTTTCCTAAATTAGTTGCACATATCTGCACAACCTGCACATTTCTACATTTATTTCTTGACGGTGACGCGTAATCGTTGTAGTTTTTCTCCGTATTGTTTATGAAGCTCTTCGAAATAAGATAGAACACGGGCTGAATTGTCCTTTCTTAGGACTACCCTATTGACTATGGTCTTTTTGACTCCCAATGCCCGGGCAACATCGGTTTGCCTTAGTGCGGCAACGATCAGCAGTTCTTTCAAATACAATGTGTCGGCTTCAGGATTCCCGCTTAAAATGGAAGAATCCGGCGTATTAACGATTCGAGAATTCATGAACATCCTCTATACTTGGAGATACGATTACTTTCGATAGTTTTTTGGAATCTTAGGCAGGTTATAAATTTAAATATTCGTATCGTTCAACTTGCTTCTGCCTGCCCTATTTGGTGTTTAATGTATATGTACTATATTGCACACCAATGCAATATTATGCA
>CAYTLV010000247.1:0-3078 GCA_964438445.1 uncultured bacterium
CGTATCCATAATGTTTAATCATTTTTCTTTCTCCTTTTTAAAATAATATATTATCGACCTGCTCTGTTTCCCCAAATTCTACCCCGTAAAATCCATAATGTTCCCTTTTAAACATAACTTCTACAATTCCGGTAGCACCGTCACGATTCTTTTTTATTACTAAAAAAGATCCTTCTCTTTCAATTTTTTTTCCCTCTTCAAGTACATCTATTTTCCCGTGATGTATCATCATTACACAATCTGCATCCCTTTCAATCTGCCCACTGTTTCCAAGATCTGATAGTTGAGGAATACTCTTTTCATCTCCACGTTTTAGCTGTGCAGCACAAATAACCGGTATATTTAGATTTCTTGCAAGTGCTTTTAATTTAATTGAAACATCAGCAACCTGTTCATGTCTTTTGTCACTTCCATTTGATTTTATTTGTTGTAAATAATCAACGTAAAGAGCTTTAATATCAAACCGCTGTTTCATTTCACGAGCTTTCAAAAGCAATTCTTCTATGGTCATATTCGGCTTATCATAATAAAAATATTTTGTTTTTTCAGTTAAATATCCGCATGCTTCTATTATTTTTTCAAAGTCTGTGGTTTTTAGATCACCTCTTCCTAACGATTCACCATTTATTTTTGTACGTAATGAAATCAACCTTTTATCGAGTTCAATCATTCCACTCTCTGCTGACATAATTCCAACACATTCTTGAGCATGCAATACAAAGTTCATTATCAATGCGGTTTTTCCTTGAGAAGGTCTGCCGCCGATAATATAGAGCTTTCTCTTCTGAAATCCATTCATTTTCCGGTCAAGTCCGCTTATACCGCTTTTAATCCCTGCTACATCCCTATTTCCAAGATAAGCACTTTCAATTTCATCAACGGTTTTATTCAAGCTGTCGGTATGTTTTACTATTCCGTAATCATCAGCATCAATATACCCGTCAACTGCTTTCATAAGTTCAGTTATCATTTCCTGAGATGATGATTTGCTTTCTAACACTTCACCGCATATAGTTCTAATTTGTGTTTTTCGATAATCTTCCTTAATGGTTTTTTCGTATAGTTTCCAATTTGCTGATGTAAAAACCTCTGTAGTGAGATCCGCAAGAAATGAAACTGAAATAGATGGATCATCGGCGTGTATTGTAGGAAGGTCTGGAACAACACCACGTTGAAGCATTGATTTGATGGTTATGAATATTATCCTGTTTTTTTGTGATAAAATTTCATTATCTTTTACCGTTGTTTTAAATACTAAATCTGGATCATTTAATATTTGACCAATAAAATATTGTTCGTTTGTCATTTCCATATCTCCATAGGCTTTTCTGTTGAGTCTGGTTTTTTTCTTTCTTCAAGTGAATCCCAAACCCAGTTATTAAGTGCAGCATAATCTGATTTATATATTTTCCCTTTTGATGCTTTGAAGGAAGATAGTTTTTCGATTGCTTTGTTTGTTGTAACAAGAGTGTGTTTGTCTATACACTTTTTATATTCATCTTTAGATAAATGTACATTTTTAAATTCCCCATAGTTATCTTTATTTATCTTATTACCTTTACTTACCTTACCTTTATTGCTTTCGGTTTGGTTAGGTTTAGCTTTGCCGTTGGTTTCATTTAGGTTAACCGCTTGGTTAACCCCTTGGTTTCCTTTTGCTTTAGGTCTGCCACCTTTTTTCCCATTATCACGGTATGTTTGCCTAACACTATCAAGATGATCTTTGTCTACTATCATCCTATCTGACCAGAAGTAATCACCATCTGAATGGTATAAACTGTAAATATTGATACAATCATCAATAAATTTATGTACCTTTTCAAAATCTTCATTAAAAGAAAATGCAATATTTTTTACTTCGGATATTTTGACCTTACATCTTGTTTGGCTTCTGAGATATTCATTCACTAGCCAAAATAAACCATAGCCGTAGGTTCCATAATCAACCCGCATTGAAACGATTGCATTATCCTGTGAAGTATTAATATCATGCTTCATATAATATGTATCTTTCATGTGAACCTCTTTAATTTTGCAAGCTCCGCAATAAATCTGCTGGATGCTTTTTGTGCAGGTGTTCCATGTTCGCCTTCGTGGCAAGAATGACATAAAACCTGTAGATCTTCCATTTCTTCACGATGTATGTTTTTATAAGTTTTATGATGAACGTTGAGATCTCTTTTTGTTCCGCAAAGTTCACAATTCGGCTGATAAAAAAGTTTCCATGCTCTGGTAACATTCCAATGTGCAGATTTTAAATACTCTGCATATTCTAATTTATTCATGATATACCTTCAATTTTTAAAGATTATGTTTATTTTTTCTCTCCGCGGTGCTCTTGATTTTCTTTCAATGCTAGCAGCATCCAAAATACCATAGAGCTTGTCAAAGCAAACTCCATAATATTTAGCTATATCTGCCACTCTCATGGTTTCATACTGATGTTTTAGAAGAGATTTTGATATTACTAAATCTTTCATATATATTTCTCCTTTTATTCTCTTATTCTATCTTATTCTTAATATAATAAAATGTCCAGTGGTAAATCATACAATAATATTTTATTTCTTCTGATAAATCGACTTAATCGTATTCACACAAATAATATTAATCTTCCCGGATCTGACAAATCTCTCCATAGCCTTTTTCACGGCATACTTTCCCGGCCAATAGCCGAGTACCTTCGCTACATCGTACATCAGCCCTGAACGGGTAATATCGTCTTGGAGCGTGAATAGTAATCGTTTCGGGTAGTTTGTAAGGATGTCCCGGGTTATCTTTGCAATGGTCTGTTTAGTTTTCATTTTATATCCTCTCGTTTAGCCTGTTGCCCCGTAGCTCTTGAAATAGGTTCCGGTATCTCAACTATGAACCATTCTTTGAGTATGGGATCGTATTTACGCATAAATCTATCTCTTTCCATGTGGAATGGAACACTATTCATCTCACTTTTAATTTCACTTACTGAAACCTGTTTTCCGTCTGCACTCGTGCTTATAATTTTCATAAATATTTCCCCCTGGGAAGTTCCGGCGGTTGGGATCTCTTTAAAATCTCCAAATCCCGCATACATTCCCC
>CAYTLV010000248.1:0-3063 GCA_964438445.1 uncultured bacterium
ACGGTTATTTACTGCACGGTATTGGTGGTTGGCAGAATTGTCTTTTTGCAAAATGCACCATTTTACCTGTTCCACTTTTCAGGAATCGCATTCCCATTATTTGCGATGAAGTGACGACGCTGGTCGGACCGGGAGAACTGGTAGATGTAATCGTGACAGAACGCGGTATTGCCATTAACCCCAAACGTCAGGATTTGATCGATAAGGTCAAAGATTCCGGCTTGCCCCTCAAAACCATCGAAGAGCTCAAGGCAGAAGCCGAACGTATTTGCGGTATACCAGAAAAACCTGAATTTACCGATAAGGTCATTGCCGCGATCAAATGGGTAGATGGCACCATCATCGATGTAGTGCGTCAAGTAAAAACCTAAAGGTTTTCCAAGATAAAAGACAAAAGCATGTTCTACGAAGCTCTGAAAGAGAGTAGTAGAGTACAAAGATAAAAGTAGGGGCACAGAATTCTGTGCCCCTACAATAAAACGTTAAACTCAATAGCCCCGGGTTTTAACCCGGGGTGTTTTGTATTATGATTTATGGTATTTGTTTCTATTCCCGCCAGTGTTCCGGCTGGTTCAACTCGTTACAGCACAGAACCCCACCTTTTCTTGATAATATGCCAATAATGAAAGTAAAGGCTTCTCAATTAACGATCGTTACACCCAATTTTCTCAACTCAGCTTCAACATCATCAATGGTCTTTTGTGGATATTTTAGCCAGTTTGTTGTGCCATTTTTGATCAGATATGTTTTATAGCCTTCTTCAATACATCCAATACAAGTTGAACGGATACAATTTTGGGTGACCAGTCCGCAAACTGTTATCTCAGTCACATTATTTTTATCCAGGATCTCGCGTAAATTTGTTCCATCAAAAGCATTGCCTTTGGTTTTCCAGACGCAGGGATCGGACTCGCGTTTGAGAATGCGTGCATCATATTCCCAGCCGGGTGTACCGGGGGCGATATTTTTGTCTATGTGATGCACATATACGATCAAATCACCGGCTTTACGAAAAATATCAATGGCATGATTGACTGTTCCAATGAAACGTTCTTCTTCGTAGGCGTGACTGCCCTTGATAAAACGTTCTTGAATATCAACTACGAGTAAGCACTTCATTTAATTACCTCGTGATTTTATTGTGTTAAGAATATACAAAGGATGTTGAAATGTTTCAATAACAAGTTAAGAGTCGGGTGAAAGCAAAAAAGAGAAGACAGGCTTTAAAGATTTAAGTATGACAACATTTTGTTATAGATTGTGTCAATTTCTTTAGATATCGGAAGAACGGCGCGGATCTTTTTTAAATAGTCTCTTTCTTTTATTTGTTTTATGCTTTCTTCAAAATTGATATCATAGATCCATGCCATTTGTAAAAGTTTAAAATCATTGAGATTATTTACATGTTTTATGTGGACGATGCGCTGATGAGACAGATCATCCATAACAAGTTTGGAGACTCCAGAAGTATCGGGATAATTTAATTCGATGGCCGTGTTTTTTTCTGATCCACTCCGATAATAATAATCTAAAACCACTTTCCAGATATCTAGTTTATCGGCATCACGAATGAGTTTTTCGAATAATAGATGAGGATCTTTCTCTGTAGGTGGAATTGATATACAATTATGATATTTAATGGCATTGATGATGATACTACGCGGATTTTCGTCAAAATTATCTAAGAGCTTATTGTTCTTGATCACGTCTAATCCCAATAAAGCGTGATCTTTAGATTCAGAATCTTTAAAGGTTTTATAAATTGAATATTGTTCAAAGCGACCTATATCGTGAAGTAGTGCTATGGTTTCAGCTAGACGCAAAGCATTTGCATCAAAATGCAACTGTCTGCCAAGATATAGTATTTCTGTGCAAACTCTTTCAGTATGGCTTATTTTTATATTTAAATTCTTTTGGATTTCGGTTTCGTGATCTTGAAAAGAATTAACATATTGCCTAAACCATTTTTTTAATACTGAAACCTGCTCAGTGCTAACGGATCCATGTATCAATTTATTAGTTCCCATTGTAAGGTGCTTTTGCCAGCATGGTTTTCGCAAGCATAGAAGAGAAACACGGGAATGATAAACAAATAAAGACAACAACGCATAATTATAAAGCTCCTTGGTGGATAGTAAGTAAAATATACCATGAAATATTTTCTCAAACAAGAGAAGTTGCGACAGTAAAAGAGTGCGGATAAAAATCATGTTGATAAAGATCCACTATATTAAAAACAGGGTTACGACGGTTTTTTGCTGACGGATACACAAGTATAAGTTGATTATCGCGTGAATTTTTGAATTTCGATCAATTTCTATGAGACAAAAACGGTTCTTAAGATCATGATTGCCGCTGCAATCAAAGACGTTAAAGCAAATACAAGTTTAAGATTTTTCGATTTGATACGGGGCGTTAATTTGGCTCCGATCAAGCCACCGATCAAGCCTGCCAATGCCAAGGGTAACGCTAAACGGAAATCAAAATGGCCCGTGCTTAAATGTCCCAGAAATCCTGCAGATGCCGTAAACAGCACCAGTGTGGTAGAGGTGCCAATTGCTATGTGCGTGGGTACGCGGATCGCCAAGATCATTAGGGGAACTAAAAAAGACCCGCCGGATATACCGACCATACCGGAGATAAATCCTGTTATCAAAACAACGGGAACCACTAGCATGAGATTGATGTAATATGTGCCCTTTTCCGATGTAAGTGTCAAAGTGAATTTATTAACGGGTTTTAGTTCTTTTTTCATGGGTTTGAGCATCAAGACTGAAGCGATCGAGATGAATACCGAAAAAATGATTTTTAGCCAGGTGTCGTTGAATATGTCCGAAAAGAAACCGCCAAGAAAAGCCGAAACCATAGTCATGCTACCGATTATCAAAACAAGTTTCCAGTCGGTGATCTTTTGTTTGCCGAAAAGAATGGTCGCAGTAAAAGAAGACACAATAAGAATGAACTGACCGGTTGTGGCTGCCTGATGCATTTCGATACCCGCGAGTGCAAGAGCAAGTACGTAAAAATTACCACCGCCCCTTCCCGTCATGGTCATGGTAGTTG
>CAYTLV010000249.1:0-3036 GCA_964438445.1 uncultured bacterium
ACTCTGAATTGATCTCAAGTCCGGCATTGAAGTCCCAAAGATTTTTAAATTGAATCTCACCCTGAGTGTTGACTCCTGAGTTTTGATGCTGACCGCCAAAGTTAAAATTGTTCCATTGAGTAAAATTGACATAAAAGTAATTATAGAACGAGGAAGGTTTTGATTCCTGATAGCTTAACCAAATATTTTGTCTGATCTCATCCGTGCTGCCTACAAATCCGACATCGTTTAATTCCAAACCAGGGGATTTCCACCCGACTTTCAGTGCGGCTCGGTATTTTCCGCCAAATTTAGCGATCCTGGCAGATCCGCCATGACCGGATAAAGAGGTTCGTGTACTATCATAATTTACCCAAGGTGCGTCCGGGCGTTGAAATAAATGAGATGAAGCTTGCTGAGTTTCTGAAATAGCTTCGGTTGATCCCTGTACGTAGGAACCATGAACTCGCGCATCGATCTGCCAAATATGGTCTTTAAAATAATGACGGAAATCCAGCCCTGTTGTGTAAGCCTGTTTATGCAAATAGTTCAGATGTTCATCATCAAGTTTTCGGTTTACAGCCGTTACAATAACGCCCATTTGGGTTTTACCTTCATTCATATCCCGGCGCAAGGCAGCGATAGTATAATTGGTAAATGGTTCAACCGTTTGAGTTGAATCAATTCCATTGGAGGAAATACTTGCATATTCTTTTTGGGTTACGGCTTCAACGACACCGATGCGGAGCCCTTTTTCCGTTCGACCGGTAACTTTTGCGGCGGCAATAATATCGGTTGCATTAGGGACTTTTGCATATTCATTATCATTCAGGTCCGGCCAATAGTGTGGAGAACGTCCAATTCGACGGGAATGAAAGAGCTGTTCTGTACCGCCATTGACATCAAGTTTAAATGAGGTAATGACATTTCCTTCAATAAAGAAAGGTCGCCGTTCTCCGAAAAAAGTTTCAAAAGCAGAAAGATTAACGGTTGCCGGGTCAGCTTCCACCTGACCGAAATCCGGGTTTACCGTAAAATCTAAAGTAAAGTTATTGGTCAATCCGATCTTTCCATCAATTCCACCGTTGACTTTTATGTCAGAGCCATCCATATAGGGATTACCTTCTTCAGCTTCATAGGTGTTCAATGAGCTGACGAAATAGGGATAGATATCGGCAACTTTTCTGGCTTTAATATTATGAAGTCCGCGAAGCACTCCAAACTGATGGACAAAGCCTTGATCATCGCGTTTATGTTCCATCCAAAAATTTTCTTCGTTAAGGCGATGGATATCCCGCATTATATCCAGACCCCAGATCTGTTCTTCTTTATCGGTAAATCGTAATTGTGAAAGAGGAATGCGGAATTCGGCTGTCCATCCTTTTTCATCAATAGTCGTTTTTGCCCACCAAATGGCGTCCCAGCTTTCGTCATTATTTTCGCCATCTCTTGAAATAAAAATATCACCAACGACACCGGAGGCATTGACAAAAAAACAAAAACAGGTATTTTTGTCATAGTAACTATCAATACATAAAGCCACAAACTCAGAGTTTACATTATCGCGTCGCGTAATTTGTCTGTATATCTTGTCCGGTTCGGGATCATGAGCTCGAATTGCCACATAAAGGTTGTTATTATCGTAAAGAATAGAAAATTCTGTATCAAACGATGCTGGTATGTTATCATGGGGTTGGTGCATTCGGAAGTCTTGAGATTTTTGGGCTGTTTTCCAGCAGGTATCATCAAGAATACCGTCAATAACAGGAGGATTATTTGTTCTGGAGGTAATGTACTCGCGCGGTTGTTCGGCAAATAAAAGCACGACAAACGCAAGTGTAACAATGATTAGCTTGGATTTAGACATAATACTTACACACTCATTCATGTTGCGCCACACAGCACTCAAGTGTATTTGTAATAAGAATAATATGATTGGGAGAGAGATTCAAGAAAAAAAATAAAAAGATGTAAATCATAACGCGTAACGCGTGACTCGTGATGCGAAAAACGTAGGGGCTCAAAATTTATTCTACGAAGCTTTAGCGAAGTAGAATGTCGAGCCCGTTTCTTTTATGCAAGAAGATTATTCCAAACGCAATATAACCATGTCATCCCGGGCTTGACCTGGGATCTAAATAATTTTATTTCTCAAAAATATGATGGAGTGGTCAATAGATGAGATCCCGGATAAGATTACTACAGGCAATCTTTCCGGGATGACATAATATTTATTTTATTGAATGTTAAGCTACGAATTATCTTTTAAGAATTTATTCATCTCATAATGTGCAATCTCAATTTCATAAAACACATCGCCAACAAGCTCATACCCCAGTGCCTTATAAAAGGGCACCGCCGATTCTCGTGCATGGAGAATAACTTTTAAGTATCCATTTTGAAGGACTACCCTCTCAAATTCTTTGGAAATAGCCCTGCCAATACCTTTTCCCTGACAGGTATTTTCCACGGCCATTTGGCGCATTTGGACTGTGTTATCATCGAGTGGTGTGATAATCGCTGTGCCGATCAAAGTGTTACCATCAAAGGCGGAAATATATATATCCTTCTCGGGAAAATCAAAGTCGCGGCAATCTTCATGGCGACCCACGGCTTCGATCAAGATGCGGTTGCGCAGAACAATGCTTTCCTCATAGAGAGGGGAGTTGTGAGTGAAGGATTTGAAAGATATTTTCATGAGTGAAATATACGATAAGAAAATAATATTAGTAACCCAAAATAAAGCGAAGAGTGTCATCCTGAACTTGTTTCAACCCCGCAGGGGTCCCGGAGGGAGATCTCTCTGAATATTTTATTACTCAAATCTACACGGAGATCTTAAATCCCGAGGCTTCGGGGCCGCAGGCAGTCTTCTCAGGATGACGATATTTTCGTATTATTAATAAATTAAAAAAGGCGAACCGAAGTCCGCCTATATTAAAAGGGCGGGTTTGAAACCCGCCCGTATATGTATGTTTTATTTTGCGATTTCAGTTTCAAGTACTCCAACAACATCAGCGCAAGAATCACCTAATTTTCTTTCCATGCGTCTGTGTT
>CAYTLV010000250.1:0-3027 GCA_964438445.1 uncultured bacterium
TTAAGGCGTGCAAGATCTATACCGGTCATAATGCGAAGATTCTCACCGGCTTTAATATAAAACCCCAGTGTAAATTTCTCAGCGAAATAACGGGCAGCCGTATCAAAGACAAAATCGCCGCTTTCCGCATCATAGAATGAAGTGGGATTCCAGTCATCACCATACCAACGAAAATCAACATTCATGCGTAGAGGCAAAAATTCCAATTCATGCGAAAAAGAAGCTCGCCATGTATTATCCAGTCCGTTCGTTGCACCGCTGAAAGCAAGTACGTTTAAGCGTTTACCGAAGGTATAGGAAAATCCGTAGCGCAGATAAGAATAGGTCTCGTGTGAAACATCGATGCGATCGCCCTGAATAACAATTTGTGCACCGGCGGAAAAATGATCAGATATGCAATAGCCATAACCCACAAAATATTGATATTGAGACGCAGTGAATTCGCCTTCGAGTGTACCGTTGATATTCCGTTGATCAAAAGTGCCGTAATTTTCAAAATTTAATCCGGTCGTTATTACATGACCGGGACGAATACGATAGTGTCCGGATAATTCGGAAATGAATATTCCGGTGCCGGGCAAGAAAGCTTCATTAACATTGACGGACCAGGGAGAATCATAGGGATTCAAGGAAGGGTTTATCCAGTATGCATTAGAAACATCAGTAACCGCGCCTCCAGAATGGGCCATTCCCCAGTAAGCGGGAGAAGCAAAATTTGACATTTGTGTTGGAAGTGCAGCTGTTAAAGGCAGTATAAAAGCCAGCAGAAGAGCAATAACAATTGTTTTTTTCCGTGTCATATTTTGCAATCAGGACTCCTTCCGATGGATATGAGTCGTTTTAATAAACAACTTGTTCCCGTAAAATACATTAATTAGGTCGTGTGTGAAATAATAATTTCATTAACTTGACTCAAGTTTTTCAAGAATAATCCAAAATTTATGTGATTAGGATCACTAAAATTCAATATTTATATGAAAAAACTTGGGTCAAGTTTTTAGATAGCTTAGAAACTTGTAAAGTCTTCCGGTTTACGTCCCCGACTATAATAAGTATGTGCTTTATCGATAGTGCCTCCGTAACCATCAAAATACTCGGTATTGTAGTTAATTCCATTTGTACTGGGCTGAGTGGACCAATATTTGAAACCGCTTGTATCTCCGACCGAGTTGGTCGTCCAGTTTATAAAGATCACGGAATGGCCTGAACCGGTAGTTCGCCAGATCTGAACAAAATCACCTTTCAACACATCCTGCATCTTTTCGATCTTGTCACCAAGTCCATAAGCTTCAAGAGCCAGACCGGGTCCATCTCCATAGGCGCTTTGAACGAACCATATTGAAATAAAATTGCTAAAATTGGATGCCGTCATTCCGTTAATATCTTCACCATGCCCAAGATCTTGGTTTAAACGTTTAACACTACTAAAGAAATTTTCAAATGTCAGACCGCAGCAGTAACACGAGTATGAGCTATCGGGATTTGCTTTTGCAATACGAACCCCTTTGTAATAAAGGTCTTTTGTTACTCCGGTATATCCGCTTACCCATTTATAGGGATGACTTCCATTGCGCGGGTATTCTTCAAGCACATCAACCACATAATTTTTGAAATCAATATTTGCCGTATCGCCGATAATCAGTAAAGTTGAGTCGCTTACCGGCATATTGCGATCATCTTCAAGATCGAAAGTTAAGTAGCCTTCAAACAGATTTGAAGGTGTTCCCTGTATAGTATTATTTAAAAATGAAAGGCCGCCGGGAAGTGAGTTTTGTAATGTTAATTCCGTTTCACCTTCACTGTTGATCGTTGAAATGCCGCGTGAATATGGAATGCCAATATAAGCACGACGAAGTTTTTGGTTCCAGATAGAAAGTCGGGGAACAAGAGTAAACTTGATCCAGGCATAATTGGTTTTACTTTCATCGATCTCATTAATGCGGAGTATTGAAGAGGGAATGCTTACATTTGTATAATGAACGATCGAAAGACTGTCATGAGTGAATTCATAGTCAATGGGCAGCATATTTAAACTAAGAATAAAGGGCTTTTCAAAATAGATATCGAGAGTATCATCCACGCATTCACCTTCCATCGTCGAAATTGTATCCGCGGCTGTCCGCAAGAAAGCGTAAACATGCAGTTGAATATTACCGGCATCCAATGAAGATGGAAGTTCAGTAAAAGAATATTCGACCGTTTTATTCTCAATATCCTTATCTTCAATGCGTAATTCGATTGTCGTTTCTGTGGCGCTTTTTGTAAAAGAATACAATCCACTTCCAGGGGAAGATTGGGTAAGAAGCTGAGAATTCATCAAGGTCATTTTTTTGATCTCGGTTCTTCCATTGAAACGCATGATGTAAAAATAAATCCCCTGTGAACATATTTGTCTATTGTCATTTCTACCATCCCATAACGAAAGATGATATCCTGAAGGCTGATGTTCGTGAATAATAGAACGGATCCTGTGACCACGCAGATCATAAATATCTAAACTGACTTTTCCTGCTGAGTTTAAATTATATGGTAGGGTGGTGTTCTCATTAAAAGGATTAGGATAATTCTGATCCAAAGTAAAATCATTTGGTGAAGCCGATTGATCCGGTGTTAATCCGGTAAGATCAAAGCTGAAAGCACCACTTTCATCACTGGTTGTGCTGGCCACATCTCGGGAATTGATTATGAGAGTAACTGAAACATCATCACATTTTTCAATACCGCCGCGTCCGTTTACAAGCGATCCGGACACGTGGTTTAATTCGGCAAATACTGATTGAAAAGTGAACAATGCCAGTAAAAAGAATAGTGATCGTCTGAATAATTTCATTTTTTTCCTAAGTACATTTAAATTAGTACTACCCTGCATTCTCAGCGGTAGATCGCCCCTAAACTAATATAATAATGATTGAATTGATAGAACAAAGAACAGAAAATCAAATTAAAGGATTTTCGTTTTCAGACTCATTTACTTCCCATTCTTTAAGGAGTTTTCTGCGTCTTATTTTGGTCAGGATAAATCCTAAT
>CAYTLV010000251.1:0-1530 GCA_964438445.1 uncultured bacterium
TCATCCCTAGATTTGCCGGGTTAAGGGTTAGCTCCGGTATCATTTGACCCGATGCTACCGTCGCATGACCTATTGCTGAACCGAGGGGATTCCCTGTTTCTAATGCTGAAGCACGTAAGGGGTAAGAATAAGTTGATACACCATTATAATGTGAACCATCAAGATTATAGGAATAGAGCGGTGCGATTACATCAATTAGCTCTTGTGCAAAGGCAAAACTGATAATGCCGATCATGAGTAATAATAATATTTTCTTCATTTTGATATCCGTTATTTACTTTTTTTACTCGAGGTAGAGCTAGTCTCGTTACTTGAGTTTTTACTGCTAGTACTACTTGTCGAGGATGATTTAGATTTACCGCTCGAAGAGGAGCTACTACTGGAGTTTTGTTTCTGCTTACTATAAGAACTTGAAGATGAAGATTTCTTATTGCTATTGCTTGTCGAAGAAGGCTTATAAGAAGATCCCGTCTTTTTAATGCTTGTTGGTGAGGACGTGTTGCCATTTATAGATTTCTTTCCGACAGATTGGATCTTTGGTTGATAGGTATTATTATTTGAAACACCCGAATTGACATTTACCCCGACCTTACCAACCGGCTTGGTAATATGATTATCATCAGATCCTACAGAAACAAAAGGAGCTACGCCTGATGGAGAATTCATCAATACGTTGTAACCCGGTTTATGGATCCTTCCTTTGTCGGCATTGCCACCGCTGTTTCTACCACCACTCCAATTTCCGGAATCCCAACGATCATGGCGATCATAACGACCATGACGATCATAATAATACCAATAATGATTATGAGGGTTATAATAATAGTAGCTTCCATAAAAATAATATGGACGCCAGTTGTAATAACCGTAATCATAATAGAACGGATCCCAGTAATAATCATCCCAGAGTAAGCTGTAACGACGGTAATGTGGTACCTGGTAGTATTCGGTAGTCTCATAATAATTGTTAATGATGACCTGCCGTGTTGAATCCGGAACGGATTCCGCATTACCCATATCCATATATTCCGGTGGATAAAATGTAGTATAACAACTACTTAGGGTAAATGCTGCAAGCAGTATCAGGAGTATCTTTTTCATGTTTCACCTCTTTAATCAATAGTATTCCTACGAATCTAAAATAAAATAGTTTCAAAAACAATGCACAAAATACAAAAAACCCAAGGTATCTGGGTTTTTTGTATTTACTATATTATTTTTATAAATATTTTTATTTAAATCCCCCACTATTACTATAGCTATTTATTTTTTTCCCAGTTTTATTGTCAATTAGATTTATTCGGCCAGTTGAACCTTCCACTTCACATTTACTAGCCAAGAATTGTGCAATGTTAACTTTCATATCATAATCTAAAGTTGCCCATATAGCAGGATCTATCCAAGCTTCATTTAAGTCAATATTAAATTTATTTAATAGTCCTGATTCTTTAAGATCTTTTATTTTTTCATCATAATCAGTATAATCACCATCTTCGATTGAACGCCCACGGTTATATAGTTCCAGTCCTT
>CAYTLV010000251.1:1630-3005 GCA_964438445.1 uncultured bacterium
TCAGTATAATCACCATCTTCGATTGAACGCCCACGGTTATATAGTTCCAGTCCTTCTTCAACACGACCTTGTTGGGTAAGTGTAACACCCAGGCGTTTTAGAATATCAGGATTTTCCGGTTCGATATTCACGGCTTGTCTGAAGTAGATCTCAGCTGTTATATAATCTTTAAGATCGAAATAAACCTGACCAACCATGAGAAGAGCTTGTGTATCTTCAGGATCTAAAGCAACAACGATTTCGAACTGTTCTTTTGATGCTTCAATATCATCAAGGCGTAAATAGGTCAAACCAAGGTTGAAGTAAAGATCTTTATTGCTGGGTTCAAAAATGATTAAACGATTATAAACATCAGCACTTTGTTCGAATTTGCTTTGTTCAAAGAGGAACTGTGCATAACGAAGGCCAATGGCCATGTTCCTAGGTGATGCAATAAAAGCTTCTTCGTATATGAGGAGTGCTTCATCATAACAACCATCTTTTGCAAGGATACGTGCTTTTTCAGCTTTAAGCTCAGCATTTTTAGGTGCATTGGAGATAGCTTTATCAAGATTTGCAATAGCTGTCACATTATCATTCATGAGTTCGCTGTGAATACGGGCGATCTGAATGGGTGCTTTAGGATCTGCCTTTTTTAATTCTGAAGCAAGAGCAAAGTACTTTAATGCTTCCGCTAGGTCCGCATCACGATTTGTTGTCTCATTCTTTATCACTGTGTTGTAATAACCAACGGCAGAGTTGAAACACGCGCCATATAATTGTTCGCGCAATTGTTTCATGTTATCCCGCAAGTATGATTTATCGCGTTTGAGCGTTTCATCATAATATTTTTTTGCTTTGATGTAGTCGGTGAGACCGCTGCTTTTATTGGCGTAGATCTCAACTGCCAATAAGTAGGGAACTTCCGGGCTTTCCGGTTCAACATCCAATGCTGTTAGAAAGTTATATTCGGCTTTTGCATAATCCTTTTGCTGAAGATAAACTTTTGCAGAAGTCAATTCTTGTGATTGACATCCGAAAAATGTAAATGCTGCCACCAGGATAAGGATTGGGACTAAAATACGTGTACGTTTCATTTTTATCTCCTCAAAATATTATTTTCCGTGAAATATATAATATTTATCATATAAAAAAAAGGCAAAAAGTATACCACAATAATTTAAAAAAGCTAATAAAAAAAATACGGAACGGTTTAAAACCGTTCCGTACATATTATGCTTTTAACCTTAAAAGAATAAATCACGTTCGCCGTTTTTAATGCGGTCAAGGCGAATTCTGGTTTCTTTCTCCGTAGCGGGATCCGTCATTTTTTGCAAGTTTTCTTCAATAACTTTCCAACCCTTCTCTGCGGTAGCATCGGGAGCGTAATCTATTA
>CAYTLV010000252.1:0-2992 GCA_964438445.1 uncultured bacterium
CAGAGCTACTAATTGTTTTTTCATTTTCGTTACTCCTAAATTTCAATTTAAAGTCAGATAATTTATAATATTTCATAGCTAAAACGCAAATAAAAGTCCAAAGTTAATACTATTCCAGAAGTTCCTTTCAGGATCCCGGTCCGTGCCAATATTAGGATCATTTATCTTAATTGGAAACTCAATTCTAACAGGGCCAATAGGGGTTTTATAATAAATTCCAAAGCCTGTATTTACATAATAATTATCCCAATTAAGTATTTCTGAGAAATTATCATCTAGCATTCCAATATCAAAAAAAGCATTTACCCCGAAATTCCAGATCAGATCGGCTCTCAACTCTACGTTTCCCATCAATTTAGCTTTACCGGCATAGATAGGCGAATATGTTGAATCAGAATTTATGATCTCATACTCGTTTCCGAGAGATTTTCTCCATCCACGAATGGTTGATTCACTTCCCAATTGATAGATCACAAGTGGGTCGATGGTGTCCCCTTCAAAGAACTGACCGACTTCCAATCTACCTGCTAGTACCAAGTTTCTGGCAAGCCGTGCATAAGCATTCACTGAACTTTCAAGTCTAAAGTATTCCGTTTCAGTTTCACTTTCCGTACCTAAAACATACCCAGAATAAAGCAGAATGTTCCATCCTTTTGTCGGATAAATAAAACTATCTCGATTATCATACCTGGCTTGAATTGAGATGGCAGCTTGTGGTTCAAATTGACTGGGATGTTTATCCACTTCGCTTTTAAAATTTCTTAAAGACACGGAAAATCGCGTATAAATATTCCGATTATAGCGCCATATACTGGACATATTAACACCATATTCAGTTCGAATCTCACCGTCTATAATACTATCTATCTCCGTGTGCTCTACAAAAGGATCATATGCCTCTCGGTCATAATAGACTTTGAACGTTGTCGGTAAACGAAGGAAAAATAGCCAGGGAACAGTATAAGCGATCTCTGAATTGATCAAATTTTCAATATTATTATTTTGGATCAAGGCTTTATAGGTGACACCTACCTGAAATCTATGTGCTCGTTTGAAAAGATTCTTATGTATCCATTCCGGTTTAAGGTAAAGCGATGAAGAAGAAATTTTATCAGTATATCCCTGTTCTGTGCCCAACTCGAAATCAAATCGTCTGGATTTACTTTCTACTACAGATACATTCAAGTCGAGGATTTGTTTTGATGTATCGGGATTGACCGGGACAATATTTACCGAATTAAACGCACCCATTTCATAGACACGATCTTTAGTTCGATTGATCTTTTCTAAATTATAGGGTTTACCTTCTTCAATAGTAAAATGTTTGCTAATAAAAGGGTCGTTTACTGTTTTATTTCCATCGATCATGATTTTATTTACGTCATAGGGTACATCTTCGTTTATAAATAGTGTTATTTCGAGATCAGTCCCCCAATCATATTCCTCACGAATACCGGCATAGGGATGTCCAAGTTCACTATATTTTGCAAGTATCTTCTTGAAATTACTGTAATAGACATACTGCCTAAAAGGTTCACCCACTTTTACTCCCAATAATTCGAGGATCTCACCATCGCTTAATAAGGTATTATCTTCTATTGATATCTGTTTAAGAGTAAAGCGTTCATTCTCGTCAATATTAAAATACAAGTACAATTCATTTTCTTGATTAACGATGAGTGAATCCCGAACGCTACAGTCAAGAAATCCTTCACTGATATAATAGTTTTGTAAAGATTTTGCTTGTGATTTGATAAAGCGATAAGTGATGCGTCTCATGGCTCGTTTTGTTGTAACCGGTTTGATATCTACATAACGCTTTAATTGCCTATCGGTAAAATTGGTATTCCCATTGTAGAATACCTTACGCAATCTATAATCTAACAAAATATCGCTATTCTGGGCTAAAGTCAGTCCGGCAATAAGAAATAATAAGATTATGGCAAGTAGACGTTTCATCAATATTGCAACCTCAAACGAACAGCTCCTGAAACACTTTCTTCATTTGCTTTACCAACGATCGAGACCTTGTTATTCAAACGATATTCAAATTCCATATTCAATGGATCTTCTTGAGACCCTTCATAGGTTAAGTAAAAATTTCTTCCAATTCGACCACCGATAACTAGAGCGGTTGTCCCATCGATATAGGTTCCCTCTTTTCCGGTTCCCCCTTTAATATCTATTCTGTCTAATCCTCCCACGCCCGCAAGTTTTTTTGCCTGTTGTTCAAGTGGTACCTCAGCCAAAGATAACAAAGCAGTCGCTGCAGAGCTTCCATCACTGGTTGCACCCGTCGCAGCATCAACAACACTTTGAATTTCACCAACAGTCAGTTTTTGTACTATCTCAGCTTGTGACCATTTATTATCTTCATCAGTAAAAGTGATCTCAGGATTATTCAATTCCCCGGATATAGATGCAATAATATCGACTTTTTCAGTCGCTGATATATTTATTGATTTTCTTGCAATAAAATTCAATTCATGATTGTTTTGAAACTGGTCGAGGATCAAACTACCTTCATCCAAGACAAAAACAGATGCCCAATAGTTAAAGAAACCTTCTGTTACAAAGAGTTCTCCACCCATGCGTGTATTCCCTTCGGAAGGGAATTTCTGAAGGATCATTTCTCCATTCAAGGTAGCATCTAACATTTGATTCCTTAAATACATTTTATCAATAATTGCATTTAATGAGTAGGATGTTTTTATACCACGTCTATTATTAGTTTTTGGTGCGGATACCTCGGATGCAGCTCGATTAAAACCAAATTTGATCAACCCTTCTTGAACCGTGACATCACCACTACCAGTTAAGGTTTCTCTACCGGTGATAGCAAGATTAACAGCACCGGTTGTTAAATTAACATTTTCGTTAAGTGTAACAATAGACATCTGATCGCCGGTCAGCTGCAAATTGAATTGTGGCCGTATGAGATATCGCATATCCATATTACCATCAATATTAAAATTGTATTCATTATCTACTC
>CAYTLV010000253.1:0-2965 GCA_964438445.1 uncultured bacterium
GCTAATCCAATCAATCCTAGTGGAGCAATCATTGTTTCTTTCCCCATGAACCCGGTAAGAAGTATAACAGAAGGTACCAGTCCATTGAACCAGCCATGACCAACAGCGACAAGAAGCACAGAGTTACCACGCACATACATATAATTGAACAAGGTACCCAACATGGTTGTAACAAGGACAAAAAGAACAACACCTATCCAAGTATACATGCCATAGTTATAGCCCATTAGGATCACGGGAGTATGCCATAATCCCCAAATGACCCCCATAATAATATTAGCTTTCCAAAATCCCATGGGGAGCAATTTCGGAAGTAAATATGAGCGCCATCCATACTCCTCACCCAACATCATAATGATGGGAAAAGTCAGATTTGCAACCAATCCGATAATGAGGAATTGAAAGGTCCAGAATAATCCCGCCGATGCCGGTTTCCCAAGAAGGGTCAAGCCATGCGCTCCCATATTAGTAAGTTGCCAATCGGGAGATTTCCCATAGATCAAAGCGTTTATTAGTATACTTATTCCAACAAAAATTACGATCACAGCCAGCATATATAAGTAGTTCTTAAATTTGCCAAAACGAAATCCGCTATTCCTGAACCCATCAGCAAATATCAAGCGCAAGATGATTGCAATCAATGCGGGAAAGATCATCATAATACCAAATGCCTGGATACCCAGATGCTTTTGTGAGACATAAACTGCGACACGCTCTTCCAGGCTTGTTAGATCAATAGGTTCAGCTCCCCGACCTAAAACAAAGGTTGGCAAATCATCTATTTCCACCGCGGGATGAATATCAAGATACCGTGCGACGGCAACGGGGTCTTGCTTTACAATATCCGTAAATTGTTTGATCGCCGGTAGGTCGGGATCGAGTTTCTTACCTTCTTTATACACAAACCCACAAAGTAAAAAGGTCACCAAATAGGTTAATCCCACGAACCAGATCACTTTTTTCCATGAAACTTTTTGATCGATGATCAATTTGGTATTTTGATTTTTCTTATTTTTCATTTTCCTTTTCTCCCGTTTTTATCATTCCCATGAACAACATCATGGCTTTTTCAAACACAGTAACTTGTAAAGTATAGATCACAAATTGCCCTTTTTTCTTTGAAAAAACCAATTCTGCATCTTTCAATATCTTTAAATGAAATGTGATCGATGGCTTTGATATATCAAAATGATCTGCGATCTCCCCTGCCGACATACTCCCCTTTTTCAGTAGCACAAGTATTTGCCGGCGAGTATCGTCCGAGAGCGCGGTAAAAACTTTATTGAGATTTGACATCCTGTCTCCTTTAGTTATTTAGATAATAAGCTAATTATCTAATATCATCAAGGATTTTATTGAAAATTATTTGATGTCATCTCGACTGAAGTCTCGATGCTTGTCGGGACAAAATGGAGAGATTTTAAACACTAAACATATATAATGAATTTTGAGATTTCTCCATTCCACTCCGGTCTTTCGGGGTTTCGGTCGAAATGACATAAAAATAAAAAGAGGACGGTCACAACCGTCCCCTGCAATTTCAGAAATGAATTTGTATTATTTTAATAATTCTATTTCATCAGAATCATCTTCTTGGTATCAACAAAATTACCCGCCTGCAAACGGCAGAAATATATTCCGGAACTATAATGTGAAGCATCCCAATTTACTGAATGATATCCAGCAGTTTTTGATTCATCAACAAGTGTTGCGACTTTTCTGCCATTCATATCAAGTATTGAAAGATTAATATTGATGCTAGCTGATAACTGATAAGCGATAGCGGTTTTCGGATTAAAGGGATTTGGATAATTTTGTTCTAAAGTAATTGATTTTGGAATAAAATTATTTTGAATAGATGTTAATGTTACATCAAAGTTAAAATAATCCAATACACACAACATCATTGCATTTTGCAAAGAATCAGAACCAATACTTTCTAAGGGAAAACCCATATAAACAAGTTTTGCTTCTTCGGTAGATGTCCCAAAAGTCCCGGTATATTGCAATGCAGCGGAACCATAGGCGGCGCTATCTTTTTCGGTATAAAGCATACAGGGAATTGCACCATCCAAAACTTGAAAACCATCCGGTCTTGCAACATCATAAACTTTGCTACCATCATCAAATTGAAAATTATCAATACCATTAAAAAGTCCTGATATTAAACATTCGGCATTATACGTTCTTGTATCGGATTTTTTCCAAGCGGCCTTAAGATATTCATTGTAGAATTCCGCATCCAGATTTTCTCCCGTTACACCCTCAATGATCTGTGAACCTGAAATTAATAACTTTCCTCCAGACTCAAGATATTCTTTGATTATCTCTTTATTCTCAGAGATCATGATATTTGCATCTACTCCACATATCCAATCGATCATTGTGTAATCTCGCAATTCGATCTCAGTTTCGATAAGTGCTTCATCCGAAATGGCATCAAAACCCTGGCCAGCATCAGAAATATATTTCCCATGAACCCCGGCATAATCGTAGCTGTTCCCTATTATTCCTCTATCAAAACCTTGAATAAGCAGAATGGAATTATGAGATCCGTCCATTCTAAAAGACAGGACATCAACACATTTTGGTCCAATACCATGATCATTCTTGCCTGTTACTTTTACAAAATATTGTACATCTTGCAAAAGCGAATTAATGGTATCAGTGGGTTCTATTATTCTCAAAGTATCGTTAAAGCTTAACCCATCTTGGGAAAAATACAATTCATATCCATTGGCAAGATAAACCTCATCAATACGCACTTCAAGTTCATTATTTCCCAAAGAACGCAATGCAAACCATTCAGGTGCATCAAAAGGTTTAAGATCGGGCAATGCAGACAAATTTGTAAACAATCCTTCGTCTGTACCAACCAATGTATCATTTTCATTACAGTAAAAAGAACGCACGGCATCATTGCTAATATGCCAATTTGATGCATCTAAAACTTCCCAAGAATAAT
>CAYTLV010000254.1:0-2949 GCA_964438445.1 uncultured bacterium
ATGATGTTTGTGGGTGGTACGGAAGATAAGTTTGCTGATCGTGGTATATTGGAATTGCTGATGGGAGCATTAAACCCATATGCCCACCTTATGATGATCCCCAATACGGGACATTCACTGGAACTTCTGCATGAAGAAAAGCGTACGCAGGAAGAACTTAATAAAGAGATCGCTGATATCCTTTTGTGGTTCATGAGTGATGTAATTGAAAAACGAATGAAAAATTAGGACCTATGTTTAGATTTGCTTATCCATATTTATTATTTTTACTGATCCCGGTTGCAGCACTATTTATTAGTGCTTACTTCTATCAGTCCAAAAAAAGACATGCAATGAGGATTGGAACGACTGCTTCATTTGCCGGAAAAAACTCACGTTTTTACCACAAAGTATTAATTCCTGAAATATTAATATTTTTATCGGCAATCCTTTTGATTTTTGCTATAGCACGACCTCAACTTGGAAATGTAAATCGTGATATTAAACGAAATGGTATTGATATCATGCTTGCTTTGGATATTTCAGGTTCTATGCAATTAAATGATTTTAAACCCAATCGATTAGAAGCTTCAAAAGCGGTAGCACGTGATTTTGTCACAGGCCGCCAACAGGATCGCATTGGTCTTGTCGTATTCGCCGGTGAATCCTTCCTGCAATGCCCTCTAACGACAGATTACGATATTGTAGGTGAACTAATATCAGATATGGAGATCGTCCCGCAGTCGCTGGATGGTACTGCAATTGGTTTAGCTATCAGTAATTGTATTAATCGTCTGCGTGATACGGAATCAAAAAGCAAAGTCATTATTCTTCTGACAGATGGTGAGAACAATGCGGGTGATATAGATCCTATGACGGCTGCAAGTTTCGCCTCCGAGTTTGGTATTCGCATCTATACGATCGGAATGGCCGGGAGCGGGGGAGTAAGTCAACAGGGATTTTTTACGCAACGCATACCACCCCTAAATGACAGGTTATTGAAATCTATTTCGGAAGAGACCGGAGGTCGTTTTTATCGTGCAGATTCTGAAGAAAAGCTTAAAGAGATATGGGCAGAAATATCCTCATTGGAGAAGACAGAGATCAACGCCCGACAGTACATGAATTGGGATGAACGCTATTTTATTTTTGTACTAATTTCACTTATTTTAGCCCTACTTGCCTTTATTCTTAAATATATTTTCTGGAGAACAGCCTGATGCTGAATTTTTCTCATTCATTTATCTTATATCTCCTATTATTGATCCCGCTTCTTTGGTTATTAGATAGCTTTGTAGCAAAAAGAAGAAAGAAAGAGATAGAAAAACATATCCATCCTAACATGGTACCAAGATTATATCCTGAAGATAGACGTTCATTACGGGGCGTTAAAAAAATACTCTTATTGACAGCTTTAATTTTTATTATTCTTTCTTTGAGCGGTCTACGTATAGGATCAGGATTAAAAGAGCTAAAGCAAGAGGGTATGGACGTCATAGTTGCGCTTGACCTTTCAAACAGTATGTCGGCAAAGGATATTGAACCATCCCGTCTTGAACGTTCTCAATATGAAGTGAAGCGCTTGATCACTCTATTGAAAGGTGATCGAATAGGACTGATCGCTTTTGCGGGAATATCATATTTACAATGCCCCATTACGTCTGATTATCGCACAGCAAGCATGATGTTGGAGATGATGGACAGTGAGCTTTTACCCGTTCAGGGAACAGCCTTTTCAGATGCTATTAATACTGCCCTAAATGCATTCCCGGAAGAGAATCAACAATACAAAGCCATTATATTAATAAGTGATGGTGAAGATCACGAACAGAATATTGAGAAAGCTGCCCAGCGCGCAGCAGAAGAACATGTTGTTATTTATACTTTGGGTGTCGGTACCTTAAAAGGGTCTACAATTCCCATGTATGACAAACAAGGAAAACTGGTTGATTATATGCGAGATAGCAATGAGCGTGTGATCACAACAGTTTTACAGGAAAATACACTCAAAGAGATAGCAGCTATGACCAATGGTCGCTATTATCGACTAGGCGCAGACAGAAATCCCATAGAAGCTATCTACGAGCATATTTTACATGGCGATAGGCAGGAATACCAAACCCATGAATTCGCTCGTTATAGAGAGCTATATTTGGTATTTGCTTCTGTTGCATTAATACTATTGCTTCTTGCAGTGATATTACCTGAATCTAGGAAGAAAATAAAGAGTTGAAGTGTTGATAGGTTGAATTGTTGAGGGTGAAATAAAAAATTCAACTTGAGAATTAAATTGTGGGGGACGATATGGACGAACAAGCATATTTATTCAATTTCGAAAAGCTTGAGGTTTGGCAAGATGCTAGGAAGTTTATTTCTGAAGTGTATTTGTTTGCAGAAAAATTTCCTAAAAACGAGAAATTTGGATTAACAAGCCAAATTCAAAGAGCTGTGGTATCAGTTGCGGCAAATATTGCAGAAGGTTCATCAAGGTTTTCTAGGAAAGATTTTGCTCGTTATGTGCAAATTTCATTTGGAAGTTTGATGGAAGTTTTAAGTCATGGTTATGTGGCATATGATCAAAAATATATCAAGCGAGAAGAACTCATAGAAATTAGAACACAAATAAAAAAAATATCCAATAAATTAAATTCCTTATATAGATCATTATTAAATAGAAATTAGTTTATCAACAATTCAACGCTTCAACAATTCAACAATTCAACGCTTCAACAAATATTTACTATTATGGTTATAATTTTGTATTTTGTTACAGAAAAATTGGATTAACCATGATAAAAATCTCCACAAAAGCACTACTTTTTCAGGCCATCACTACAAATGATCCGCTCCTTTTCGATGATCTTGAACAGCTGCTGAGTAGATTTTACGGTAAGATCGAAAAGGAATTCGGACCCTTTGAATTTTCTTCTTTCAGTCAATATTATCGAGAAGAGATAGGGGAGAGACTTT
>CAYTLV010000255.1:0-2934 GCA_964438445.1 uncultured bacterium
AACACAGACGCATGGAAAGAAAATTAGGTGATTCTTGCGCTGATGTTGTTGGAGTGGAAACGGTAAAATCATAATGAATATAATTTTGTAGAGACAAGGCAATGCCTTGTCTCTACAGTAAATTGTTATATAGTATCGCAACCCGGAAATTCTGGGTTGCGATTTTTCTTTATATCGTTGTATATTTACCGCATGAATATCACATTCAAATCCTTTACTCACAACTCCCCCCTCTACGAGGAAAGCATTGCCCTTCGCAATCGCATTCTGATTGAAGCCGTGGGTCGCCATGAAGATTGCCGCGATTTTGATTTTCCCGAGAAGGATATATATATTTCCGCCTTTGATGGTGACACTTTGATCGGCACAGCGATTATCACACCACTCGATGATAACACAGTCCAAATGCGCCAAATGGCCGTGGAAGAAGCCTATCAGGGACAGGGCGTTGGCAGGACTATTGCCAAAGAATTTGAGAGAGTAGTCCTTCAAAATAGATATTCAAAAGTTATCCTCCATGCCCGCGAATCGGCGGTGCCCTTTTATAAAGCACTGGGGTATGAACTTGTTGGTGATAAGTTTTATGAGATTGAGATTGCGCATGTTGAGATGGTTAAAGATGTGACTGGTAACTAGTGACTGGTAAATTCAATATTCCATTTAAATCACAAATTATATTTTGCTGTCATTTCGACCGAAACGAAGTGTAGCGGAGAAATCTCAAAATTCTAAAATCATTAACATGTTTATCGAATAACATTTACAGAGAGATCCTGAAACAAGTTCAGGATGACGTTGTTCAGGATGATATGGCTATATTGTGTTTGGGATAATCTTCTTGCATAAAAGAAACGGGCTCGACATTCTACTTCGCTAAAGCTTCGTAGAATAAATTTTGACCCCCTACATTATTTTTCGTGTTACGTCTCACATCTCACGCCTGCCCTCCGAAGCTTTAGCGTAGGGGGGGGTCTCACGTTTTACATCTTCTATCATTTTTTCCTTGAATCTCTCTCCCAATCATATTATTCTTATTACAAATACACTTGAATGCTGTGTGGCGCAACATGAATGAGTGTGTAAGTATTATGTCTAAATCCAAGCTAATCATTGTTACACTTGCGTTTGTCGTGCTTTTATTTGCCGAACAACCGCGCGAGTACATTACCTCCAGAACAAATAATCCTCCTGTTATTGACGGTATTCTTGATGATACCTGCTGGAAAACAGCCCAAAAATCTCAAGACTTCCGAATGCACCAACCCCATGATAACATACCAGCATCGTTTGATACAGAATTTTCTATTCTTTACGATAATAACAACCTTTATGTGGCAATTCGAGCTCATGATCCCGAACCGGACAAGATATACAGACAAATTACGCGACGCGATAATGTAAACTCTGAGTTTGTGGCTTTATGTATTGATAGTTACTATGACAAAAATACCTGTTTTTGTTTTTTTGTCAATGCCTCCGGTGTCGTTGGTGATATTTTTATTTCAAGAGATGGCGAAAATAATGACGAAAGCTGGGACGCCATTTGGTGGGCAAAAACGACTATTGATGAAAAAGGATGGACAGCCGAATTCCGCATTCCTCTTTCACAATTACGATTTACCGATAAAGAAGAACAGATCTGGGGTCTGGATATAATGCGGGATGTCCATCGCCTTAACGAAGAAAGTTTTTGGATGGAACATAAACGCAATGATCAGGGCTTTGTCCATCAATTCGGTACTTTACGAGGACTTTATAATATCAAAGCCAGAAAAGTAGCCGATATTTATCCCTATGCCGTCAGCTTATTGAACACCTATGAAGCGGAAGAAGGTAATCCCTATATGGATGGTTCTGACATAAAGGTCAACGGTGGAATTGATGGAAAAATCGGATTGACCAATAACTTTACTCTAGATTTTACGGTAAACCCGGATTTTGGTCAGGTGGAAGCTGACCCGGCAACCGTTAATCTTTCTGCTTTTGAAACTTTTTTCGGAGAACGGCGACCTTTCTTTATTGAAGGAAATGTCATTACCTCATTTAAACTTGATGTCAATGGCGGTACAGAACAGCTCTTTCATTCCCGTCGAATTGGACGTTCTCCACACTATTGGCCGGACCTGAATGATAATGAATATGCAAAAGTCCCTAATGCAACCGATATTATTGCCGCCGCAAAAGTTACCGGTCGAACGGAAAAAGGACTGCGCATCGGTGTCGTTGAAGCCGTAACCCAAAAAGAATACGCAACTATTTCCTCCAATGGAATTGATTCAACTCAAACGGTTGAACCGCTTACCAATTATACTATCGCTGCCTTGCGCCGGGATATGAATGAAGGTAAAACGCAAATGGGCGTTATTGTAACAGCAGTAAACCGAAAACTTGATGATGAACATCTGAACTATTTGCATAAACAGGCCTACACAACAGGGCTGGATTTCCGTCATTACTTTAAAGACCATATCTGGCAGATAGATGCACGGGTTCATGGTTCCTATGTACAGGGATCAACCGAAGCTATTTCAGAAACTCAGCAAGCTTCATCTCATTTATTTCAACGCCCGGACGCACCTTGGGTAAATTATGATAGTACACGAACCTCTTTATCCGGTCATGGCGGATCAGCTAGGATCGCTAAATTCGGCGGAAAATACCGAGCCTCGCTGAAGGTCGGATGGAAATCCCCGGGCTTGGAATTAAATGATGTCGGATTTGTAGGCAGCACGGATGAGATCAGACAAAATATCTGGTTAAGCTACCAAGAATCAAAACCTTCCTCGTTCTATAATTTCTTTTATGTTAATTTTACGCAATGGAACAATTTTAATTTCGGCGGTCTGCATCAAAACTCAGGAATCAACACCCAAGGTGAAATTCAATTTAAAAATCTTTGGGACTTCAATGCCGGACTTGAGATCAATTCAGAGT
>CAYTLV010000256.1:0-2934 GCA_964438445.1 uncultured bacterium
ATGCGCCACTACATCCGGCTTAGCATCTAGGATAGTTTGAATATCATTCATCCGTCCCTGATGATCCGAGATCAGGACTTCTATTTTACAGTCGGGATTCTTTGTTCGTATTGCCTCAATACATAGTGCCCAATGCTCAGCGCCGCCGTCTTCGAGATCATCGCGTGTAACGCAGGTGACGACCACGTACTTTAGTTCTAGTGATAAAACAGCTTCTGCAAGATTCTCCGGTTCATTCGCAAGGGATAAAAGGCTATTGCTCTTCTTCTCTCCGTCTCTCCTTCTCTCCATCTCACCTTTTACATTACAGAAGCGACAATTACGCGTGCAGACGTCGCCTAGGATCATAAAGGTGGCAGTTTTATTGGACCAGCATTCTTCTTTATTGGGGCAGCGGGCTTCATCGCAAACCGTATGTAAATGGTGATGGCTTAGGACCGATTTAACGGTTCGGCATTGGGTGCCGCCGGGCAAGTTGATCTTCAGCCAGTCTGGTTTGCGTAGTTCCATCGTCTTTTTCAATTGTGTTATATTAACAATCGGAAAAATAAGGTTTTATTGGGGGGTTTCAAAAGAAAATGTGCAATACCTCTCACAAAGACACAAGGTAGGGGCGGACCCACGTGTCCGCACTATTTATTATTTTTGTATCTATTTCATTAATTTGGATTTTTAGGATTATTTAGAATATATGTTTTTGTTCTTTCAATTTCATGTTCTCGTAAAATTCTGTCAATAAATGATCTTTCCCATAATTTTTTATTAAATTTTGGCCATTTTTCTTTTTTTACCCTTTTTATATAATCATTGCTTGTCATTGTCTTGAACCATTGTATGATTTGGGATAAAGAAGGTCGGACACATGGGGCCGACCCTACGTTTGCACAGATTTCTATTATGCAATGGAAATGATTAGGCATTACAATATGTTCATGGCATTTGATCCCGGGAAATTTGATTTCTAATTTTTTATACCATTTATTTATCATTTTCCCCGCATTATTCAATATCAAATTATTTTCTTCTATTTCCCCAAATAAATATAAACGATCTTGGACGACTATCGTTACAAAATACCATCCCTTCTTCGAATAATCATATTCCTTTAATCTGATGATTTTACGCTGCCTCATAAATGAATTTAAGCTATCTATCCGACGATTGAAAATACTTGGCGGGAATAGGTGATCTGCATCACAGATAAAAGCTTGTGAACTTTGTTATTTATCTATAAATTTTTGTCTTATTGAACTTAATTGTAGACGGGGAAAATACATGGCCAATCATTACACTGATGATTTCAAAAAACAAATTTGGGCAGCTGCCGATAAACTGCGTGGCAACATGGATGCCAGCGAATATAAGCACGTGGTGCTCGGACTGATTTTTTTGAAATATATTTCAGATAAATTTGAAGATCGTTACAAAGAATTGCTCGCCGAAGGCGAAGGTTTTGAGGAAGATAAGGACGAGTACACGATGAAGGGTATTTTTTACGTCCCTCCTGTAGCTCGTTGGTCCTATTTACAAGATCATGCTCTGTCTCCGGAGATCGGAATGATCGTGGATGATGCTATGGTCGCTATCGAGGCGAAAAACGCTAAACTCAAAGGCGTTTTGCCCAAGAATTATGCCCGTCCCGAATTGGAAAAACGGCGTTTGGGCGAGGTGATCAATCTTTTCTCGAATCTCAAAATGCACGGCAAGGAAGAACAGGACATGCTGGGGCGCGTATACGAATACTGCCTTACCATGTTCGCCGATCAGGAAGGGCGTCGCGGGGGTGAATTCTATACACCCGCTTGTGTGGTACAAACTCTAGTTGAAGTAATCAAACCTTACAAAGGACGTGTTTACGATCCAGCTTGCGGAAGCGGCGGCATGTTTGTGCAATCGGCAAAATTTATTGAAGCTCACAGTGGTGATCTGAAAAATATTTCGGTTTACGGACAAGAAAGCAATCCCACCACTTGGAAAATGTGCATGATGAACCTGGCCATTCGGGGGATTGAAGTGGATTTGGGACAATACAACGCTGATACCTTTACCAACGACCAGCATAAACAACTCAAAGCCGATTTTGTCTTGGCGAATCCGCCCTTTAATATGGACTGGCCGGTCGAGCGCGTAAAAGACGACCCGCGCTGGAAATATGGCACGCCTCCCGGTGCCAACGCCAACTACGCTTGGATGCAGCACATGATCCATCATTTGGCGCCCAATGGTAAACTCGGACTTGTTCTCGCCAACGGTTCTTTGGCATCCCAATCAGGTGGTGAAGGAATTATTCGAAAGAATATACTCGAAGCCGATCTGGTAGAATGCATTATTTCTATGCCTGGACAACTTTTTTACACTACACCAATTCCAGTCTGTCTTTGGTTTATCAATCGTAATAAAAAACGCAAAGGACAGACTCTCTTTATTGATGCCCGTAATATGGGTGAACTGGTCACGCGCAAATTGCGCGAACTGAATGAAAATGATATTCGGAAAATTGCCGGGACCGTAGAAGCTTGGCAAAATGATGAGGGTTATGAAGATATTGCAGGCTTTTGCAAAGTCGCCGATTTGGAAAAAATAAAAGCCAACGACTACATTCTTACACCCGGTCGTTATGTGGGATTGGCTCCCGAAGAAGAGGACCTGGAACCCTTTAACGATAAAATGAAACGCCTAAGTTCTGAATTAGGCGAGTTATTTGAGGAAGGCGATAATTTGCAGGATGAAGTGAAGAAGCAGTTAGAATCTATTGGATGGAAGATTGATAATCGACAATTGACAGAGGACAATTGACAATGAAAACACACATCTTCTTCGATACAAACATATTAGAAATTCCTAAAAGTAAAGATTTTTCACAATTTAAATTTTCCGGGGAATTTCAAAAAGTAATTGATTCTAAAGAAGTTAGAAAAAGCCGATAACCTGATG
>CAYTLV010000257.1:0-2924 GCA_964438445.1 uncultured bacterium
GACCATCCGGCAGATCCTCTCTACGTTCGGACACCAACCGGAAAGTATTAACGTCTCACATTTTACGTCTCACCAGCCTGCCCTGCGTAGCCTGGGCGAAGCAGGGTCTTACGTCTTTATTTCTCTTCCATAAACGGATAGTCATATGTCTTTGGCGGATTAAAGGTTTCCTTTACGGTTCGTACAGATACCCAACGCATCAGGTTCATGGATGAACCGGCTTTATCGTTCGTACCGCTGGCTCTGGCGCCACCAAAAGGTTGCTGTCCAACGACCGCACCTGTCGGCTTATCATTGATATAAAAGTTTCCGGCTGCATTGGCGAGTTTATCTTTTGCGATCAAAACAGCTTTTCTATCCTGAGCAAAAATGGCACCGGTTAAAGCATATGGAGATGTTTCATCGCAGAGCTTTAACGTTTCTTCAAACTTATCGGCTTCGTATACATAAATTGTCAATACGGGGCCAAAAACTTCTTCTTCCATAGACTTGAATTTAGGATCGGTGGTCACAATGGTTGTCGGTTCAATAAAATAACCTTTAGATTTATCGTATCCGCCACCGGTAATGATCTCGGCATCTTTGCTATCTTTTGCATAATCAATATATCCTGCGATCTTATCAAATGCAGCTTCGTCAATCACAGCGGTCATGAAATTCGTAAAATCAAGAGGTGAACCTACCTTGATCGTTTTAACCATGGCAACATACTTTTCTTTCACTTCATCCCAAATATTATCGGGCATATATACACGTGAAGCGGCAGAACATTTTTGTCCTTGAAATTCAAAAGCGCCGCGTAACATGGCAACAGCCAAAGTATCAACATCAGCAGTTTTATGAGCAAAAATAAAATCTTTTCCACCAGTTTCGCCCACAATGCGAGGGTAGCTTTTATAATTTGAAATATTATTACCAATGGTTTTCCAAACATGTTGAAAAACTTCTGTAGAACCTGTGAAATGAATACCTGCAAAATCGGGGTGATTAAAAACGATATCACCAATCTGCTGGCCACTACCTGGCAAGAAGTTAATCACGCCATCCGGCAATCCGGCTTCCTTAAATAATTTCATTAGATAGTAGGCAGAGAACATTTGAGTTCTTGAAGGTTTCCAAACAACTGTGTTTCCCATCATGGCAGGTGCCGTTGGCAAATTGCCCGCAATAGAAGTAAAGTTGAAAGGTGTCAAGGCAAAAACAAAGCCCTCTAGTGCCCGGTATTCCAATTGGTTCCAAGTTCCTGCGGGACTATAATCCGGCTGGTTTTTGTAAATCTCGGACATATAGTAAGTGTTAAAATTAAAGAAATCTATCAATTCACAGGCAGCATCGATCTCCGCTTGATAAATTGTTTTACTTTGCCCCAGCATGGTCGAGGCATTAATAAGATCACCATATGGTTTTGCCAACAGGACCGCCATTTTTTTAAAGATAGCGGCGCGAGCTTCTGCCGGCATAGAGGCCCATTCCTCGCGGGCTTCCAGTGCGGCATCAATGGCCATACGAATTTCTTTATCACCGGCAATATGGTAAGTTCCAAGTACATGCTGATGATCATGAGGACAAACAACATCGGCTGTTTTACCGGTATATATTTCTTTACCACCGATAATGACCGGGATCTCAATCTTTTTTCCCATCATTTCATTTAATACTTTTTTTACACTTGCACGTTCGGGTGTACCCGGTGCATAGTTTAGCACACGTTCATTTTCAGCGTGCGGGATCTTATAGAGCGCATTGATCATGTTTTATCTCCTGACATTTTTATAATATGTAAATAGTAAATAACAGCATGAGTTTAGATATATTTTAAACAAAATTCAAGAAAATTGGATGCAAAAAGCACAAATTTTGACAATCTGTCAAAATTTGTGCTTTTAGATGTATTATAAAGGGTATTTTCTTAATCGCTTTTAACGATAGATCTCAAGACTAATTTGTAATAATGGTCACCTTGTTTTTTGACCCATTCATAAACTTGTTTTACAGTGTTAACTGTCTGCGGGACAAATTCATGAATGATAATCTCTAGTATCTTGCTATCCAGAAGATTTTGAGTCAGGGAATTGATCATAAAAAGAATGATATTCCCATCGTCAGGCTGAAATACTGTGGCTTGTTTTACTTGGACTTTATTTTCCTTTGAAGTCCAATGGTAGTCATGGTAATACATATCGTTTCGGTCGTAGCTCATTTTCATTTTCTCCGTGAGAGGGTGGGAAGGTTGAGAGTAAACCCCGCTTTGGGCGAGCGGGGTTTCGGGGTAAGTAAGGGATTTATGAAACTTTAGTTGATCTCGATCTTGCGAGGTTTAGCGATCTCGGTCTTTGGAACTTCTACGGTGAGCACACCTTCATTCCAGCTACCCTTGATCTTGTCGATATCGACGTTACCGGGAAGTTTGAATGAGCGTGAGAATTTTCCATAGCTAACTTCATTCAGATAATAAGCTGATTCTTCCTTTTGTTCTTTTGCTTTCTTCTCACCTGAAACAGTGATCACATTTTCTTTGATCGAGATATCAATATCTTTTTTCTTCATTCCGGGGACCTCAACGTTCAGAAAGAATGTATTTTCACTTTCTTCTACTTCCATGCGAGGACTCCAGTCAACTGCCTTACAAGCTTCACTATCAAGAAGTGAGCCACCCAAGAAGTTGTCGAAGAAGTTGTTGTAATAGCGGTCTACGCTCGGGGATGAATAGTTTCTTTTTACTAGCATCATTTTATGTCTCCTTTCGCTCAGATCATTGTCTGAGTCTCTTTTACTTTTTTTCTTTCCCGCGATTGTCTTTTCTCTCAATCGGGAATGTTCATGTCAATGTTCACCCTCTATAGATGCCAAAACCGTGCCAAAAGTATTTTTCTGCCAAGTTGTCTGCAATTTTGGCAGATAATCTTTTCCCATCATAATTTGTG
>CAYTLV010000258.1:0-2912 GCA_964438445.1 uncultured bacterium
TGTCATGCGCGGCAATTCTAAATGAACCTGATCCGCTGTGAGAGTCAAATAGTTTATCGTTTGGTTTGGCGTAGTTCTTTAATAGCCATTTGTATAATTTTATTGGCTTTTCTGTCGGATGTATCCTATCTTTTCCACCGTGTAAATTGTCAAATTGAGAAAGTACCACACGCCTGCTCTGAACACCCTTTGAAGAAAATGCGAATTCACCATCAGAAAAACAATTATCATTCCCGTTTATTTTATCCCAGAATATCCACCCATAACCAACTGGCAAATAACTGCATACATAATTAGCACCAAAAATAACTTGATTTTTTGAGATCCTAAATAGCTCGTTGAAATATTCCTGAGTTGGTGTTTTTTTATCCCATTTAGCATCATGATACCTAAAATCTGGATATTCTGTATAACTATTTGGTCTTGATGGTTTTGTTCTTTTATTTGAATTATCCATGCCTATACCATACGGAATATCACAAATAGCCAAATCGAAATAATCATCTTCTATAGTTTTCATAAACTCCATACAATCTATTAAAATTAATTCGTTCATAATTCATCCTTTTAAAAAATGCTTAGCACGCCCCAACCAACCATTAATCGGTATAATTCTCAAATCTTAACACTTCTGGTCTAAACGTTACTTTAATATCTCCGCGCCTGCCATCTCGATTTTTCTCTACCAGTAAGTAATTGTTTACTACCTCAATGCCACTTGGGAGTTTTTCATCTTTGTTGTAAATCATTACAGCTACATCGGCATCACGTTCAATCTGTGTTGAGTCCGAAAAGTCTGATATAGTGGGTCTTTTCCCTTCGGCATCTCTTCTTAATTGCGCAGCTACTACCACCGGAATTTCTAGCCTTCTCGCAAGCGCTTTCATTGATTTTGACATTTCGGCAACTTGTTCATGTCTGGCAAGTTTTGCGTTTCCGGTCATACATTGCAGATAATCAACAAACAGGATTTTGATGTCAAATCTTCGTTTCATTTCACGCGCCTTAATTATCGCAGTTTCAAGGTTCATATTCTCTTCATCGTACACATATATATTTCTATTGCTGTATTCTTGCGCGGTATCAGTAATCTTTGAAAAGTCACTAGTGTGCATTTTTCCGGTTGCAATTCTCTGTGTGTCGGCTCTACCATTTATAGAAAAAATCCGGTTCAAAAGTTCTTTACTTGCTGATTCTGCTGATAATATACCACAATCAACTTTGCAATTGTCAACAAAATTTAGGAGAATTGCTGTCTTTCCCTGAGAGGGTCGCGCACCAAACACATAGTATTTTCTTGGTTCAAATCCCATGATATAATCATCAAGGTTTTTTAGTCCGGTAGTAATTCCAGGAAGTTTACCTTTTGCGTTATATCGTTCTTCGAGCTTATTTATGGCTTCGGGAACAAGATCCTTCATATTGTGTATTTTATACTCTTCGTTGGTGTTTAATCCTTCAATTTCTGCTAAGATTATCCGTACAGCCTCATCGTTATCCAGTGTTTCTTTTATCACATCAGCAAGATTGAGTAATTTGCGCCTTGCAGATTGCTTCTTAATTCTTACCTCAACCTGTTTCCATGTCGCACAGAGAACGCTTGTGGTTAGTTTCGCTAAAGTATACGCGTCAATGTCTTTGCACTCGGTGGCAACGGTTGTAATATCCGCAATATCTCCACGCTTGAAGATTGCCTTGATAGCAGTAAAAATAATCATATCGGTTTTGTGTTCAATATCAGCTTCAGTTATTTTCGTTTTGTAGAGAATAGTGTTATCAAGTAAAAGCTGACCAAGAAAGTATTTTGTATCAGTCACTTAATCCCCCAAATTTAAGATTGTTGTCAACATGGACATCAGAAGGTTTTACGTTTTCTGTAAGTGCTTTCCATACCCATGTATTCATAGCAGCATAATCTGATTTATAATTCTTTCCAGAAGAGGCTTTAAAGGAAGATAGTTTTTCAATTGCTTTATTGGTAATAATTAGTGTGTGAATATCTATACACTTTTTAAATTCATCTTTAGATAAGTGTACGTTTTTAAATTCTCCATAGTTATCTTTACTTACCTTTATTACCTTACCTTTACTTACCTTACCTTTATTGCTTTCGGTTTGGTTCACAATAGGTTTGCCATTGCTAACCGCTTGGTTAACCGCTTGGTTTTCTTTTGCTTTAGGCCTGCCACCCTTCTTTCCATTTTCACGATATGTTTGTCTAATACTATCAAGGTGATCTTTATCTACTATCATTCTGTTTGACCAAAAATAATCACCATTTGAAGCATATAAACCATACATATTTATACAATCATCAATAAACTTATGCACATTTTCAAAATTTTCATTCAGCGAAAATGCAATGTTTTTTATTTCAGATATTTTTACCTTGCAACCTGTCTGGCTTCTTAAATATTCATTCACTAGCCAGAACAAACCATACCCGAAAGTGCCATAATCAACACGCATTGAAACGATAGCGTTGTCTTGTGAAGTATTTATGTCATGCTTCATATAGAAGGTATCTTTCATTTTAATTTCTTCGCTTTGGCTAATTTTGCGATAAACCGGCTCGCTTCTCTTTGTGCAGTTGTTCCATGTTCGGCTTCATGGCAAGAATGACATAATACTTGCAAATCTTCCATTTCTTCATGGTAAATATTTTTGTAGGTTTTGTGATGAACATTAAGATCTCGTTTTGTTCCGCAAAGTTCACATTTTGATTGGTAAAATAGTTTCCAAGCTCTAGTAACATTCCAATGTGCAGACTTTAAATACTCTGCATATTCTAATTTGTCCATAAGATAATCCTTCGACAAAGAAAGCATATTACTGAATAATGGTAATCACTCCATTCCGTCCAACAAGGCTGACGGTTCAATAATATGCTTCCTCTGCCCTTGTTGTTTTTT
>CAYTLV010000259.1:0-2891 GCA_964438445.1 uncultured bacterium
TCTCGGGTGCCAGGTTTGCAACTGCACCAACTAAAAGACCACCGGCGGAACCGCCCATGGCAACCATATTGTCGTATGTCGTATGCTTTTCTTTGACCAGATGATCGGCACAATCAATGAAATCATTAAAGGTATTCATCTTATTGAGCAATTTACCATCATCATACCAATAGCGACCCATTTCTTGTCCACCACGGATATGGGCGATCGCCCAAATATAACCGCGGTCCAATAGACTCAAACGTACGGATGAGAAATAGGGAGTCATGTTGATCCCATAAGAACCGTAGCCATAAAGAACTAGCGGCGCTGAACCATCAAGGGGTGTTCCCTTTTTATAAACGATTGACATGGGTACTTTTGCACCATCGCGTGCTTCCGCCCAAAGTCGTTTTGTCTCGTAATTCTTCTTATCGAAATCACCCAAGACGACACGTTCTTTTTTAAGAATACGTTCTCCGGTCAAGAGGTTCTGGTCAAATGTAGAACCGGGCGTTGCCATGGATTCATACCCAAAACGCAACCACTTAGAATCAAATTCCCGGTTTGTACCTATCCAAACGTCATGAGCTTCTTCTTCAAATTTTATATACTCATCGACTTTGCCGTCATAGGAAATAATGCGTAATTTCGTATCGGCATTACTTCTTTCCTGCAAGACATAGCGATCTTTAAAGAATTCCGATCCTTCGATCAGCACATCTTCACGATGAGCTACGATCTCTTTCCAGTTCTTCTTGCCCGGAGCTGAGGTCGGAACTGCCATTAATTTAAAGTTCTGGGCATTGTCATTCGTTAGTATATAAAAAACAGACCCAACATGTGTGGGGCTATATTCCAGTCCGCGAATTCTTTCTTGAATAAGAACAGGGTCCGATGTGGGATTGTCGGCATCTATAAAGCTATATTCCGTGGTAATCGACGCCTGCGATACTAACATGATATACTTCCCACTGTTGCTGCGGTAAACACCATGATAGAAGGTCGGATCGGTTTCATCAAAAACCAATTCATCATTTTTTGTTTCAGTTCCCAATTCGTGACGCCAGGTCTGGGAAGGACGTAAAGTTTCATCTTTGATATTATAGAAGATGGTCCTATTGTCGTTGGCCCATGCTGCGCCACCGGGTGTATTTACTATCTGGTCCGGCAAAAATTCGCGGGTTTTTAGATCAAGAAAACGCAATGTATATTTTCTTCGCGAAAGCGTATCTTCACCGAAAGCAAGCATTTGATTATTGGGGGAAATATAAAGTCCTGAAACTTTATAGAATGCATAACCTTCTGCCAGTTCGTTTACATTTAAAAGTATTTCTTCATTTGCATCTTCAGCAGTCTTCCGACAATAGATAGGATATTCTTTGCCCTTTTCATAACGACTGTAGTATAAGTAGCCGTTCATCCAATAGGGTACAGATTCGTCATTTTGTTTAATGCGTGCAACCATTTCTTTATACAGCTTTTTCTGCAAACGTTCCGTATCCTTCATTTTAGCAGCAGCATAATCATTTTCCGCCTCAAGATAGGAGATCACTTCCGGATTTTCTCTTTCTTTTAGCCAATAATAAGAATCTACACGGGTATCACCATGAATGGTCATTTCCTTGTCGATCTTTTTCGCTTTTGGTGCTTCGATCATTTCTTCTCCACATGAGTTTAGGATCAGGAGCATCAGCACGACCGGGATCCATGTCCATTTTTTCATTATGAACTCCTTTTCTATATTTCCACACAGTTTCTTGTTTTTAACAACTTTTTATATTTAATTATAATGTCATTTCGACCGGTACGAGCCGCTAATTAGCGGTAAGTTAAGCGGAGAAATCTCAAACTGAAAACCTCTGTTCTATAGTTTGAGATCCCTTTCCGAAGCTTCGGGGCTCGGGATGATACATAAAAAGTATATTCATTTTCCAAATTTATTTTCTTTTTAAACTAAATTTCATTTTACGATTAATTTTTTTGCGGCTTTTTGTCCGAGGTGGTAAATAGGTTTCGCTCAAATGACGAACATCCTCCACCGATACATAGGCTTTAGGATTATAATTTTTAACGATCTTGAGAAAATAGGGAATATCTTTTCTTTTGACAACAGAAAGAACCAAGCGAACCTCACCGGACATACCTCTTGCTGCAATAGAAGTCACCCCGTGATATTCCTGCTTTAGGTGTTCGATCAACTCATCGGCAGGTTTATTGCTGATCACTCTCATTACAACCATGCCCATGGCAAGTCGCTTTTCCAGTGTGATCCCGATATAATTACCTATGGCAAATCCCGCCGCATAGGCAATGTAATTGATCAGACCACCGAAATTTGTCAGAACCTGCGAAACAGCCACAACCCAAATAAAAACCTCAACAAATCCTGCAAGTGAAGCATAAAGCCGTTCACCTCGTGAAACTAAAATGATCCGAAATGTACCGATGGTTACATCACAAATTCTTGCGAACATGATCATAAGCGGAATAATCAGGTATTGAGCAAGATTTGGCGGAAGAGTAGTTAGTAGGTCCATTGAACCCCTTTCTTTTATCGCGAAATGTAACAATTAAAAATTGATAAATAATAGTTAATAATAAAAAATCGTAAATCGTGAGACCGCACACAAAAACGCAAGGGAAAACAAGGCGCAGAGAATATTTTGATTAACAATTACTGTCTCTTCTCAAATAGATGTTCAACCCCTCCCATCTTCGTACAAGACTACCAGTCTTCGCTATTGTTTCGACATGACACGGCGCTGGGCAGGCGACAAGCTCGGGGTTGTTGATTATGTTATCCTCTACCCCGGCATTTCATGCCGGGTTATTGTTAGTTTAACCCCTCCATTCGTCGGGGTTATGCCAGTAACCCTGAGCTTGTCGAAGGGTTAAACCGGACCTAACCC
>CAYTLV010000260.1:0-2885 GCA_964438445.1 uncultured bacterium
GGTACGGGCGGTCGCATGGAGTGATCTGACCTCGTCATGCGTGCAAAGGTTGTTTTTGGCATGTGACAGTTGATACAAACATTGCCCGAGGAGGTGGGTTGGTGCTTGGTATGTTGAGTTGCATTGGCTACACGATCGGCATGACAGGGCAGACAAGAAGCGTTTGGATCGTCCTTTTGTCTGTATCGTCCACTGGATGTATGGCAATGCATACAATCCATATCGCTGTTTTGTACACAAGGCGACATTAACCAGCTGGTATAGGTGTAATTTTCACCCAGATCGCGACCGTCCGGATAAAAATCTGAATGTTCAGGTCCTACAAGATCAAAATGCTGAAAAAAGTCCTCACCCGGAATATATTCTTTCGTAAGGGAGATCATTTTTGCGTGGCAATAAGCACAGGTGGCATTAACGATGTCCGCCGAAGAGCCTCGGGATTGAGTAAATGTTTTAAGATATAAGGAATCGGGTGTTGTCCCGTTCTTTTGTGCTTCAGTAAAAATACGATTATGTTTTTCTGCGGAACCGTGACAGGTTTCGCAATTAATGCCCGATTCCAGCCATTGGGTCTCATAACTGTCATTATTGATATCATAGGTGCTGGTTAATTGACTGACATGGCAGGAGAAGCAAGCCGTGTTAAAAGTATATCGTCGGTCCGTCCACGGTAAAGCTTTATCCGGCAGTTCCTGATGGAATCGAATACTTGAAGACGTAATATCAAACCATTCTTTCTTTTTTACATCGTAACCCAAGGGCAGGGTCTGCAGCTTCCCTTTTTCAAGAGGTGTTAGGAAATAATAAACATACTTTCCGCCGAGAACATGGCGGATCGGATATGATCTCATCGTTGAACGTTGAACCATGACTCCTTTTTTTCCCTTGATCTTGAATTGAAATTCATCACTGCCGACAGGGATATAATTTTCACAAGGAGTCAAATTATCCTTTGCAAAAGCATCCGTAAAATCCATCATTGCGCGACCGTGATAGGAACTTTCCCAGAGATCGTAAAATTGTTCATGACATTCAATGCAAGAACGTGAACCCATATAGGTGATTTCTTCCTTTTTTGAGCAGGAAGCTATCACAAGAAGTACAATAATGCTTAGGAGCAGGGTTTTATTATTCATGTTGAATAAAGATATGTGATATCTGCGAAATATTCAAGTAAGAAGTAGGGGCGACTTTAGAGTCGCCCGATAAAACACGGGAGGCTCGAGAGCCTCCTGTACATTTGGCTAAATTGCCAATGGTTGATGATATTCAACCACGCTGTGGTTGTGTTTTGTTGGAGAATTTAACACCGGGCTTTGCCTGGTGAGATAATATTGAACTCCTCTGGAGTTCTGACCACGGAGTGGTCGAATATTGTAGAAATAGGCCATATAAAAATGAACCACAGTATGGTTCAACAGACAAGCAGAGTTTGAGATGAAAAGGTTTAGGGTAGAGACGCCGATTTATCGCGTCTAAATCAAAACGTAAGTCCCGTAGGGACGATAGCTTTGTAGTTGATCGGTCTGATTTAAATCATGAGCTCCATAGGAGCGGCACAAGATCAATTGACATATGAGAATGGACATTTGCTATGAGGCTTTACTCCAATTGATCACGATAATTACAAATTAAAATGCTTCTGTTTTTTTAGTTTCTATTACGTTGATATTTTTGGCTTTAAATTCAAGCCATAGATCAATATCATGATTATTACCCTTAATGATGGCAATTATAGTGGTTTCCGGTAATTCCCATTTTGCGACGGCATGCATATCACCGGTTGATATAGCTGTTCCCCAGTCATCGGGATTATCTTTATAAAGCTCGTTTAACCATACGGGTTGACCGGTATGACATGACGCTGAGTTTCCGTATTTATTTTTAAGTTCGCCTATTAGACGTTTATAGAATTGCCAGTATTCAGTTTTATTGGAATGCTTTTCAGTTATCATATATCTTGTTTGATACACTCTATTTAGGTTAAAATAGTATGCAAGCATTGTTTCTTCACCCAAAAGATCGATATGTGAAAATAAATATTGTGTGTTGACGTCTAGCTTACCTTTTTCCCATTCAAAAGGCTCTGATTCTTTTACCGTGTTTATGTCCATACCCCAGTTTATTCTCCTAAAATCAAAACCATTCATGGAATTATTATTAATTAGTTTTTCCCACGTTCCATTTTCATGAAGAATTACAACTTCTCCATTATCTGTTATTAGCTTAATATCTTTAGCGAAAATAAAAGCGGTAATTATAATCATTAATAAAACGATCGTTTGCTTTTTCAATCTGCACTCCAGTAGCAATAGTTAAAATATTTTTCAATATAAATGAAAATTATAGATACAACAATAAAATAGTGCTTGCTAAAATAAATATGAAGACAATAATTATTGTAAAATTTGTTTCATATAAAGCACAAAAACTTAAAAACAAAAAAAAGTATTAGCCTTAAAGATTCTTAGAGCCTTTGTGTGAAGTCTTTAAATCAGATATTTCCCAGCGAGAGGTCACCCACGATCTTGATCACATTTCCATCTTTCTCTACGGTCAATTCTTTTCCGGGGAATGCTTTTGAAAGGCGATTTTTCAGTTCTTTGATTGTATCGTTTTCGATCTGCTCGATCATAGCATTCGGGATCTTTTCCAGGGTTTTAAGATCGATATCAACAATGTATCCTCGTCCCTTTTTGGATCCGAGCCCCAGGGTAAAATCGCCGCGAATATCAAATAGTCCGTCATGGGAGCGGTTAGATGTGCTTCCATGTTTTCTGCGTGCGGGATGAAGATCATATTTATTTCCATAGCGTTCTTCAAGCAAGACATCGATCTCATCCAGAACGGATTTTAACTCTTTTTCCCATTTAATAAGGTTTGGA
>CAYTLV010000261.1:0-2864 GCA_964438445.1 uncultured bacterium
TTATTCCATCGCTTTTTCATTTCCAACGCGGTATCTCTCAGCAAGCCGCCTACGATCATGGTCGTTCTCGACGCAACGGTCGGACCGGAGTCAGGAATTAATCCTGTATCGACTTTTCCGTAAAGGACTTGCTCAATCGGGATCTTCAGAGTCTCGGCAACGATTTTGCGCAAGACCGTTTCGGCCCCTTGCCCCATTTCAACACTGGAAACTTTGAGCGTAACAATATCTTTCTTTTTCTCTAAGATGATCTCACCATTAATCATGTTTTCACCCTTGCCGGTAAAGCCACAGCCATGCAGAAAAAGTGATATGCCAATGCCTTGATATTTTTGATTTTTCTTTAACTTATTATAATAATCGGAGCTTTTTACAATTTTTTGAATGATCTCGTGCATTTTAACTTCTTCGCGCACCCGTCCTCCCGTACAAGTTGGATCGCCCTGTTTCAACAAATGCCGCATTTTATATTCAAGTGGATCAATTCCAAGTTTAACAGCAATATTATAGAACAGCATTTCAATAGCAAAAATAGTCTGCGGTGCCCCAAATCCTCGGTAAGCTCCCGAGGGCACAAGATTCGTCATATAATTTCTACCGCGAACATTTAAGTGTTTAATATTATATACGTTTGTTGCGGAAAACAGTGCTCGCTGAAGCACGACCGGTGATAAGCCATTGTAAGCTCCGGCATTTAACAAGACATCAATATCCAATGCGATTACATGATCATTCTCGTCAAGTGCAGCCTTATAGCGTACTTCAGATGGATGACGTTTTGTCGAGCACAAGATATCTTCATCGCGGTCATATATCATCATGACCGCTTGTTTGCTTTTATTTGCCGCAATGGCAACGTGACAACCATTTAGTGCGGGGAACTCTTCCTTGCCACCAAATGCTCCACCGGTTACTGTTTGGACAACCCGAATTTTATCTTCAGGAAGAACCATAGCTTCCAACAAGGCGTTCTTTACATAAAAAGGACATTGCATAGAGCCGTAGACAAAAAGTGTATCATCTTTAAATTCTGCAGCGATACCTTGCGGCTCCAGATACACATGTTCTTGATATCCTGTGCTAAAATTATCTTCAATAATCCGGGCAGCAGATTTAAAAGCATTTTCAGGATTCTCTTTTTTAAAATGATAATCCGTGAAAAAGGTGGATTTTTTTTCGGCTTCTTCAAGTGTAAATAATCCCTGTTCTTCTTTATAAGTAATTTTAATTTGAGATATGATCGAGTATATCGTTTCTCTTTGAGGTCCCACGACCAAAAGAATGGGCTGTCCAATATATTGAACATCGTCTTCGGCAAAAAGCGGATGATCGGATACAACAGTTCGCATTCTATTTGCACCCGGCACATCATTTTTATCAACCACAAAATATCCGTCTGGTATCTCGGGAAATTCTACAGATAATATCTTAGCCTTCGCTTTTGTGCTTCGGAATGTTTTGGCAAATAACATGTTATCAAATTTCCAATCGGAAATGTATTCGGCTTCGCCCCGACATTTTTTTCGGGAATCCACACGCACGATCGATTTACTAATTGCCTGCTTCAAGTCATAACCTCTATTTTTCAAATACGTCTTTATAGTATTTTTTTATCATTTCATAATCATCGGCTGTATCTACATCTAGCCCTATACCGGGATCATCCACATCAACAATAATTACTTGCTTTTTGCTATGAATATAATTTCGTAAAATTTCCGTATCTACCCAAGATAATATTTCCACGGCAAGCTTTGAATCAAAAAGCACCGGATGACCTTTTTTGCCCTTGTATCTTGGAATAATAATATCGCCCTCATGATCAAGGAGTTCTTTGAATGTTTCCTTTTTTACTACCGGTTGATCTCCCGGAATTATAAAAAATCGATTGGATGTCACTTCTTTTATCCCGCTTCTTACCGAAGAAAACATGCCCAATTTAAAGTGCTCATTCTTGACTGTTTTCACCTTTGGTATATCCCGGACAATATCACAAATAACATCATATTGATGGCCACCCACGACAATAATATTTTCACAAAAATCACTCATGCTTTCAATGCACCGTTGTAAAATGCTTTTACCATAAAGATTTAAAGCAGGTTTAAAATCACCCACTCGAGAAGAATATCCGGCAGCTAAAATGACAGCATCTACGCTCATTTAATTTCCTCAATACTTTTGATCGACTTTTTAGGAAAAGTGATCTTCTTTGTAGCGGCATCAATATCTTTTAAGCCAAAACCCGTGATCAACAATGCGATCTTAGCATTTGGATCTATACCTTTTTGCGTCTTCTTATATCCGGCATAGCTCGCTGCTGCTGCTGGTTCGGCAAAGAGTCCAGCTTTTTCGGACAGTTCCTTTTGTGCGATAAGAATTTCATCGTCACTTACCAAGACAGACTGTCCCTTAAATTTCTGTAAATTTTTCAAAGCATAATAACCACAGCGCGGAATATCGACAGCAATGGAATCTGCCACTGTATTTGAGGAGCATTTGGTAAAATGACCATCCCTTAAAGCATTATGAATTGCCGCAGATCCTTCTGCCTGTACGGCTACCACAGTGGGCATTTTTTCTATCAATTCAAATTGTAATAAATCTTTAAATCCTTTATAAACACCACTCAAAATCACACCATCGCCAACAGGGACAAAGACATAATCCGGGGCATTACCAAACTGACGGAATAATTCAATGGCCACAGATTTTTTACCCTCTATGGTCAGGGGATTATAAGCCGTATTTCGACTCAGTAATTTATGTTTTTTCGAGTATCCCAAAGAAAGGTCAAAAGCCATGTCGTAGTTCCCATCAACCGAGATAACATGTGCGCCATATTGTAAAGCTTGGATCATTTT
>CAYTLV010000262.1:0-2859 GCA_964438445.1 uncultured bacterium
TCCTATTCTGATAGCATGGGAACATCGTTTCAAAGAAAAAGAAGAAAAAAAGAAGAAAAAATAGGTTTCCCGGACAGGCTTCATCCCTGCCGGATTCCCGGATAAATAGTAAAAAGCCCGGCACTCAAGCCGGGTTTTTTACTTTAAGTCAATTGAGGATATATGAATCCCAAACTGCTGATGGAAATTGAAAACTTGCACTTCTCATTTGATGGGAAGCTAGAGATCCTCACTAATGTCTCATTACCACTTTATGAGCGTGATTATCTTGTAATTATGGGTCCAAACGGTGGTGGTAAAACAACACTCTTGAAATGCATGCTGGGTTTATTAAAAGCCCAAAGCGGAAAAATCGTTTATCACAATATCAAGCGACCGGATTTCGGATATGTCCCCCAGTTTACCACCTTTGATAAGCTTATGCCTCTTAGAGTTTATGATTTCATTGAAATGGGTCTTATTAGTGAATATCATCCTTTCAAAAGACGGAATAATGATAATAAAGATATTATTGAAAAGCAGCTTGATGCATTTTCTTTGAATGATTTAGCCTATTCTTCGATTTCGGAAATTTCAGGCGGCCAATTACAGCGTGCGCTTCTTGCACGTGCTCTTATCCAAGATCCCAAAGTGCTTTTCCTAGATGAACCGACAACCTTTATTGATTCGGAATCCCGTGGAAATCTCTCGGGAATACTAAAAAACCTAAACAAAAATATCGCAATCGTTATGATCACACATGACACATCAGCAGTTGATGATCATGTTAAAAATATTGCCTGTGTCAATCGTACATTATATTACCACGGTCGTGATGAGCAAATTGAGGGCTCACTGGAAAAGGTTTACGGTTGCCCGATAGAATTGATAGGTCATGGACTTCCCCACCGCGTACTTAAGGAACACAAATGAATATTCTTCAATATGAATTTGTTCAGAATGCTTTGATCGTAGGAATCCTTCTTAGCATTACAGCAGGAGTTATTGGATCACTGATCGTGATCAAGCGTGATACTTTCCTTATAGGAGGTATTGCTCACGCTTCTTTCGGCGGATTGGGATTATTTTATTTTTTAGGTTTAAATCCAATTCTGGGTGCTTTTACTGTCGCTCTAGCATCTGGAAGTGTCATTGGATTAAGTAATGAAAAACAATTACAAACTCATAATGCGCTTATCGCTGTCCTATGGGCATTTGGTATGTCATTGGGTATTATTTTCATAACGATCACTCCCGGTTTTGCGCCTAACCTCTTGACCTATCTTTTTGGTGATATTTTAACGGTTACACGAAGTGATATTCTTAATATTGTTATCTACAATTTTATATTGCTCATTTTTCTCTTTCTATTTTATAAACCACTGATCGTCTATCTTTTTGATAAAGAATTTGCCGCATTGCACGGAATAAAGGTCAAACTTTACCGTTTATTCTTTTACTTATTTATTGCCATCGCTGTTGTGCTTATGATCCGTTCAGTAGGTATCATTCTTGTATTGGCTCTTTTAACTATTCCACCCCTTATTGTTCTTCCTCTTTCTAAACGATTACCGATGATCATTATAATGTCCATTCTTGTTTCATTGATTATATTTATCGGTGGCTTTTTTATAGCTTATTATACGAACCTTCCGACCGGTCCTATTATTATTGTAACAGGAACCGTTTTACTCCTGCTTGTGAGGCTGGTATGCCTTCTAAAGAAAAAGAATTCCTAAATAATACTTATCATAAGATCATTGATGCGGTGCAAGCAGATGCACTGTATAAAAAGTACTTACATGTGTTTGATAATACCCTGTATTACAGAAATACTCTGATCGATCTTGAAACTTCCGGAAAATTGGTCCTTGCCGGTTCGGGAAAGGCTTCACTTTCCATGGGTAAAGCAATTCTTCCCTATCTAGAGCGCAAACCCGATAATTCCCTCTTTATTTCACCCTCAGAGCCTTCAGAAGCTCCGTTCACCGTGATGCAGGGCAATCATCCCATTCCAGATAAAGAAAGCCTTATAGCCGGAAATTGTATGTTTGAACTCATTGATTCACTGACAGAGAACGATACACTCATTTATTTCCTTTCGGGTGGTTCATCTTCTCTTCTTGAATATCCGGTAGCGGGTATTTCATTGGAAGATATACAAAAGAGTACAGAATCTTTTCTTTCACTTGGTATGAATATAAATGAAATCAATGTCCTCCGTGGTGCAATGTCACAAGTTAAGGCGGGAAAATTAGCTGAAATATGTAAAGCCAAATCCTATATTTTTGTCCTCTCAGATGTTATGGGGAACGATCTTTCAGTTATAGGTTCCGGACCTTTTTACAAAACACCTGTTGAACAAAATATTATTGAAACTCTGATCGCTAAATACAAACTTGAAGATCATCTTTCAAAACATATAATCAATATTTTTAAAACTTATCAAGCTATCAGCAATATTCGCGATATTCCTCATTATTTGATCGGTAGTAATATGGAGCTACTCGCAGCTGCCGAATTAAACTGCTTTGATGCAGGCATTCGCCCTTTGAGCTTCCCGGAAAGTCTGTTCGGTGAAGCAAAACATGCCGGTAAAATGATCGCAGATATGCTAAAGTATTACAGCGGTCCAAAACCCACTTGTATGCTTTTTGGCGGTGAAACGACAGTAACTCTATGCGAGAATCCTGGAAAAGGAGGCAGATCGCAAGAATTAGCTCTTTCTATCCTTGCTGAACTTCAAGATACTCCGGACATAACTCTTCTTTCTGCAGGTTCCGATGGCATTGATGGTATGAGTGACGCCTCGGGCGCAATAGTTGATGCTGACACATTTAAAACAGCTAATTCCCTTGGGCTTTCTATTCAGGAATACCT
>CAYTLV010000263.1:0-165 GCA_964438445.1 uncultured bacterium
TGTTCCATTTTGGAACAGCTTGCATAGATAAAATAACAGGTTGACAATATTATGACAGTTGAATTTAAGGGACAATCCATCGCAAATCTCGAGGATTGGGAAAATTTAATCTTCACCGGAAAAAAGAAAAAACAATGGAAAGAGGGTCGTAGCGCTTATTCTTTA
>CAYTLV010000263.1:175-2848 GCA_964438445.1 uncultured bacterium
TTGCTCCTGTGATAAATGGGAATTTTGTCCTCGATAAAGCCTGCCCAGAATATGAAGCCCGCTTCGACACATACCGACATGGCCGTGAACACGATCTTGGAATTTGGGGGAAAACAGAAAAGGGTAAAACACTATTTATTGGACTTGAAGCAAAAGTAGATGAACCCTTTGGCGATACTATTGCTACCGCTTATCATAAAGCAAAAGCTAAAGAACTAAACGGGAAAAAAACAGATGCTCCTAAAAGAATTGAAGAATTGCTTAACTATAATTTTTCACCTGTTACCTACAAAGACTTCGATCTTCGTTATCAATTACTTTTTTCAACAGCCGGTACCTTATGTGTAGAAGCGGATATTCATATTCTCTTGGTACTTGTGTTTAAAACCGACTTATATGATCCCGCTAAAGGGAGAGAAAATCAAAATGATCTAAAAAGATTTTTAAAAAGAGCAAAAGCCAAAAAAATGACAAAAGGCACCTATGAATTAAACCCAAACAATCAAAAGTTATTCCTTATTTATAAAGAGGTAGAAATATAAATTATGACCGAATCAAACATTATATCAAAAATATGGAACCTTGCCAGCGTGCTTCGGGACGATGGTGTGAGCACCGGGGATTATTTAGAGCAGATCACTTACTTACTTTTTTTAAAAATGGCCGATGAGTTAAACAAGCCACCTTATAATAAAGGTTTGAATTTTCCTCGTTTAAAAGATGTGGAAGGTAAAGAAACTCCCGATGCCGAACTGTGCAACTGGGAAACTTTATCAGGCAAACGCGGCTCAGAATTAGAAGCTTTTTACGCCCAATTACTCCGTAGTTTAAGTACTGAAAAAGGTATTTTGGGTCAGATATTTACTAAAAGCCAAAACAAAATCCAAGATCCTGCCAAGCTCTTGCGTGTAATCGATATGATCAACAAAGAACAATGGACACTCATGGGAACGGATGTTAAAGGCAAAATTTACGAAGGTCTGTTGGAGAAAAACGCTATGGACAGTACGGGCAGTGCCGGTGCGGGTCAATATTTTACGCCGCGCGCTTTAATTCAAACCATGGTCGCTTGCATTCAGCCCAAACCTTTAAAAACCATTGCCGATCCTGCTTGCGGGACTGGGGGCTTCTTTTTGGCATCTTACGACTGGATAATAAAAAACCAGCCATTGGACCGAGAAGAAAAAGAATTTCTTAAAAATAGCACCTTTCATGGAAATGAGATCGTCGCTAATACCCGTCGCATGTGTCTCATGAACATGTATTTGCACAATATTGGCGAAATTGATGGTAATAGCTATATCTCATCAAATGACTCCCTAATTTCCGATGATGGACAACGCTATGATTATGTCCTAGCTAATCCACCTTTTGGTAAAAAAAGCAGCATGACCATTACCAATGAACAAGGAGAAGCAAAAAAAGAAGGCTTAAGCTACAATCGACAAGATTTCTGGGAAACCACCTCCAACAAACAATTGAATTTTTTACAGCATATTAAAACACAACTCAAGATCACCGGACAAGCCGCAGTTGTTTTACCCGACAACGTTTTATTCGAAGGCGGTACAGGGGAAGAAATTCGTAAGCAACTCATGAAAACCACAGAATTGCATACCATTCTACGTTTGCCTACCGGACTATTTTATGCTCAGGGCGTAAAAGCTAATGTCTTATTTTTTGATAATAAAGTAGCAAGTAAAGAAGCCCACACCAAAGACATTTGGATTTACGATTATCGTACCAATATTCACCACACACTCAAGAAAAAAATGATGGGCACAGCAGATCTTGAAGAATTTGTTGATTTGTATAAAACCAATAATCGCCACAAACGCAAAGAAACCTGGAGCGATGAAACCCCCGAAGGCCGTTGGCGTAAATTTACCTACGATAAAATTTTAACTCGTGATAAAACCAACCTGGATATTTTCTGGTTAAAAGACAAAAGCCTGACCGACCTAGATAACTTGCCCGATCCCGATGTACTAGCAATTGAGATCATTGAAAACTTAGAATCTGGACTGAATAGTTTTAAAGAGATCATGGAAACGATTAATGGAGAAAATAATGGGAATGATTAAAACGCAGAAAGAGATTATCGAGATATCAAAAATGGCTGAACTGATCTCCCAGCTGTTACAAAAAAGCCTTTCATGGGTACGTCCGGGGATTACAACCTTTGCCCTTGATGCAATGATCGAAGCGGAAATAGACCGAATGGGGGTCATTGGTCCCTGTAAGGGGTATGAAGGATTCCCCGCCGTTTCCTGTCTTTCTGTCAATGACCAGGTTACCCATGGAATTCCTGATGATACCTTCCTAAAAGAAGGTGATCTTATCGATATCGATCTCGTGATTGAAAAAAATGGTTACTTTGCAGACTGTTCTAAAACCATCGGAGTGGGAAAAATTTCCAAAGAGGCCTCCCATCTGATATCCGTTACCGAAGAATGCCTGAGTCAGGGAATTAAAGCAGCCCTGCCGGGAAATACTCTGGGTGATATTGGTTTTGCCATCCAGCATCATGCGGAAAGTAACCGTTTTTCGGTTGTGAGAGACTATACAGGACATTTTATCGGTCTAAGTATGCACGAAGAACCCATGGTTGCAAACTACGGATCCCCTCACAAGGGAATGAAGTTGAAACCTGGAATGATTTTTTGCATAGAG
>CAYTLV010000264.1:0-1031 GCA_964438445.1 uncultured bacterium
TTAATGTGCAGCAGATCGCGCGCGATACACTAATAAACATTGGCTATGATAATGGCGATGTTGGATTTAATGGTTATAATTGTGGTGTATTGGAATCTATCTCTGAACAATCTCCTGATATCAGTATGGGTGTGGACTCCCAGGGAGCCGGAGATCAGGGCATGATGTTCGGTTATGCTTGCAATGAAACAGAAGAGTTAATGCCACTTCCAATTTCACTCGCACACAAATTAGCCTATCGTCTAACGGAAGTCCGTAAAAACGGTACGCTGGACTATTTATTCCCCGATGGAAAATCTCAGGTTACCATAGAATATGAAGACAATAAGCCCGTCCGCATTGAAGCCATTGTTGTATCTAGTCACCATACAAAAGAGGTTTCCCAGGAACAGCTGCATGAAGATATAAAAGAACATGTTATTCTTCCAATTTGCGGACACATGATGGATGCGGACACAAAGATCCACATTAATCCTACAGGTGCTTTTACGGAAGGCGGACCTGTTGCGGATGCCGGGCTGACAGGTCGCAAAATAATTGTTGATACTTATGGTGGTTTTGGCCGGCATGGCGGCGGCGCCTTTTCAGGGAAAGATGCGACCAAGGTAGATCGTTCTGCTGCTTACATGATGCGCTACATTGCCAAAAATCTTGTTGCTGCTAAACTTTGCGATCGTTGTGAGGTACAGGTGGCTTATGCGATCGGTAAAGCCGAACCAGTTTCTCTTTTTGTTGATACGTTTGGAACAGGCAATATCTCTGATGGCGAACTTACAAAAATCATTCGCAAGGAATTTCCCCTAACACCACAGGGAATTATTAAACATTTAGATCTTAAGAAACCCATTTATTTATCTACAGCCGCTTATGGTCACTTTGGACGGGAAGAATTTTCCTGGGAAAAAACGGATAAAATTGATTTATTAAAGAAATATTTGTAGTGGCGAGGCTAGAAAAAGGTTTCAATTTATCTTTGATCAAATAATAATTCTTATTGGTCATTTATTAATTACTCTTTCATGATCACAAAG
>CAYTLV010000264.1:1041-2826 GCA_964438445.1 uncultured bacterium
TGATATATTTAATATATGTGTACGGAACGGTTTAAAACCGTTCCGTACTTATTTATAAAACATCATTTTTGTTTTCTATTGATAAAATCAAAATTATATGATAATTTCCGACAACAAAAATTGGAACACCCATGAAAAAAACAGATTTCTTTACCACTGATGACGGCGCAAAGATCGCCTTTTTCTGTTGGTTGCCTGAGGAAGAACCTATTGCAGTTGTGCAAATCGCACATGGAATGGCAGAATACGCTGAACGCTATGAAGATTTTGCAAATTTTTTGAATAAACATCGAATTGCTGTTTACGCCAACGACCATCGTGGTCATGGCAAAACCGCAGGTTCGGTAGAAAATCTCGGCTATTTTGCCGATGAGAACGGTTGGATCAAAGTTGTAACGGATATGCGTTCACTTACTCGAATTATTCGTGTGGATTATCCTGAAGCACCTGTCTTTTTGCTGGGACATAGCATGGGTTCATTCTTGGCCCGTACTTATATCACTCTCTATGATGATATTCATGGTGTTATTCTTTCCGGTACTGCTGCCAATCCTGTGCCTGTAATTACTGCCGGTCGGGTCTTAGCCTTTTTTCAAAGACTATTCAATAGCCCCAAATCACCTTCACCATTTTTTGACAATATGAGTTTTGGTTCATTTAATAAACCTTTTGAAGCAGAAGGACCTATGTCGTGGCTATCTCGCGACAAAGAAGTAGTAAAAAAATATGTCAGCGATCCCTATTGCGGGTTTGTCTGCTCTTTGGGCTTTTTTCAAGATCTGTTTTATGGATTAAATTACATTTCACGCAAAGAACACAATCAATGGATACGTTTTACTTTGCCTGTTTATATTGTCTCCGGCTCTGAAGATCCGGTTGGCGAGAAAGGGAAAGGACCCCAAAAAGTGGCCGAAATGTATCGTCAACGACAACTTGAAGAAGTCTCCGTCAATATTTTTGAAGGTGCTCGGCACGAGATCCTGAATGAAACAAACCGCCAACTGGTCTATGAAGATCTTTTGGAATGGATCTCGTATCACATTTAAGATCCAAGAGACTAGTCCTTGAATTTAGAATAATGAACATTCAAGCATTCGAACAATCAAAGTAAACAACGAATATTGAATTTACGAAGTGACCTATATGCCATAAACCTTTATACCCCTATACCGGAGATGTAAAGACATTAAATTGATTAATCAGGAAAATATCATGTCACAATACATCCTCACTTTTGACCTTGGGACATCAAGTGAACGTGCCATTATATTTGACAGGGATTTTCAGATCCTTGGCATGGAACAAGCGGAATTCCCCCAGCACTATCCCAAACCCGATCGGGTAGAGCAAGACCCCATGGATATATGGAACACCCAACTTGATGTTACACGTAAATTATTCGAAAAACTTGAACTCTCCCCTAAAGATATAGCCGGTATTGGTATAACCAATCAACGTGAGACGACCATCGTGTGGGATCGTAACAGCGGCGAACCTGTTTATCCGGCAATCGTCTGGCAAGATAAGCGAACATCCGCTCTTTGTGAAAAATTGAAAAATGATGGTTGGGCTGAAAAAGTTCAACTTAAGACAGGCTTGATCATCGACGCTTACTTTTCTGCAACCAAGGTACATTGGATATTGGAAAATGTACCCGGCGCACGAGAAAAAGCAGAAAAAGGTGACCTTCTCTTTGGCACCGTTGATACCTGGATCATTTGGAAATTAACCGGCGGCAAACTACATATCACGGATGTATCCAATGCATCCAGAACAATGCTTTTC
>CAYTLV010000265.1:0-2821 GCA_964438445.1 uncultured bacterium
TCCCTACGGGACTTACGTTTTATGTAATTGTCAACTGTCCTTTGCCTGCCCTGCGTAGCCTTGGCGAAGCGGGGTCAATTATCAATTGCTTCGGGGTGTCTCTCTTTAATATCATTTCAATATTATTATCACCAAATAAATGAGATTCCAGATAAGCAAAATAACCACGTCATCCCGGACTGGCTCGCCAAGGCGAATCCGTCAGCTGACGGAGTAGCATGGATACGGGATCTAAATAATGGTATTGCTCCCAAATTGAATGGAGTGCCCAACAAATGAGATCCCGGATAAGACTGCTGTAGCAATCTTATCGGGATGATATGTACTTTGATTATGCTTTTCCATTATCAATTGGCCATTATCAATTGTTAATATGCACCATTATAATCAATTAAATATTAGTTAAATAGTTGAGTAAATAATATTAATGCTTGAAGAATACAATATAATTTGATATTTTCTACAGTTTATTAAATTAAAAGATATAATATATATATTCAAGATAAACGTAAATAAGAAATCCTTCGGGACCTATTTTAAAACGATTATTATGGAAACTGTAACAAGGAGCTGAAAATGAAAAAACTGTTATTGATTTGCCTACTGGTATCTTTTGCTTTTGCCCAGACGGCGATCGAGCCCACAGGAAGCGGTATTTCTGGAGATCCTTATGTGATCGCCAATCTTGGGAATTTGTACTGGATGACCCAATCAACAGATCGCTGGGACGATTATTACATTCAAACTACGGATATTGACGCATCGGAAACATCTACATGGGATGATGGAGATGGGGGAGACCCCGAAGGCTGGCCAATTGTAGGATATTTCATTTCCGGTTTTATGCCGGGAGAATCCAATATAGATGAAAGATACTCAGGTAATTATAACGGACAGGGGCACGTGATCTCAGGTCTATACATTGATCGTTCGGATGAGTCCCCGATTGGATTTATCTCTCATATGGGTAATGCGACCTTTTCAGGTCTGGGGCTTGAAAACATGAATGTCAGTGGCTATACCCAAGTCGGAGGCTTTGTGGGCATTAATGATGGATTAGAAATTACGAACTGTTATACAAGCGGAACGGTCAATTCCGTATCCGAGGATGTGGGAGGATTTGTTGGTTATAATGAAGGTGAGGGGTGCCTGATCAGTCAATGTTATTCGAGCTGTCAGATTATTACGAGTGGCCAATATTCGGGAGGATTTGTTGGCTACAATGTATCGGGGGGACAGATCTGCAATTCTTATGCTACAGGAAACGTTACGTCTACAAATCAAAATGTGGGTGGTTTCGTCGGTAAAAATGTCAGCAATGCACTTAAGATTGAGAACTGTTACAGTACGGGACATGCATCGGGAAGCAGTAATGTTTGTGGTTTTTGCGCAGATAACGACGGTACTATCACTAATTGCTATTGGGATATTGAAAAGTCGGAAAATGCAAGCTCTGACGGTGGAATAGGTATCAATACTGCCACTATGAAGTTAGAGTCAACATTTACAAATGCCGGTTGGGATTTTACAACGATCTGGGATATGGATGCCGGTGTGAACGATGGTTATGCTTTTCTTTTAGATATGCCTTCTGAGATGGCATTACCCATAACCCTCTCTTTTTTTAATGTCGAAGCGGTAAACGGTAAAGTTGAGTTAAACTGGCGAACCGCGACTGAAACGGAGAACTCTTATTTTGCGATCTATCGAGATGGTGAGATCATTGCTCAAGTAGTCGGTGCGGGCACCACAACCGAACCGCATAATTATTCTTTTACCGATGATAAAGTCCTTCCAAGTGTTCATGAGTATGCTATTGCCGACGTGACATATGGCGGCGTGGAAGTTCTCCATGAAGCTATCAGTGTTGCGGTCAGTGCTAGCTTAGCCGAGGCAAATTTCGTTATGAACAAAGCTTACCCGAATCCATTTAATCCAAGAACGGCGATCAGTATGCACTATGCTGTAGGCAGTGATGCTGTAGTCAATATTTACAATACTCAGGGAGTGTTAGTCGATCAGTTGATCAATGATTTTATAGTGGCCGGTGATCATGAAATTACTTGGGATGCATCTGGGATGCCGAGTGGTGTTTATCTTGTGACGATGCAGGCGGAGAATACGGTGCAGAGCCAGAAGATAGTATTGATGAAATAAGACCTCACACGGAGGCACAAAGATAACAAAGGCTCTAAGTTTTCTTGGGGCCTTTGTTTATATGTATTTAATATTTCTTTCGGGAGGAGCTTATATAACGATAAACGATGAATAAATATTGAACAAGGAACATCAATATTTGATGTTCGAAGTTTAGGATCGTGATTTTCTTAAATCACATATCGTTAATTTTTGTTCTGAGATCAATTTGGTCCAACAGGATATGAATTAAACTTTAGATTTCGAACAGATCGCCGGGAATGCAAAAAGCGGAGCTTTTTGCGCCTGATCCCCCAAAGGAAAATGTAGAGACGTAGCATGCTGCGTCTCTCTTATTATCATTTCAATAATATTATCACCCAATAAATGAGATTCAGGGATGGTATGTTCTTTGATTATGATTTGCAATTATCCATTGATTAAGGTTCCGCTCCTACGGAGCTCATTATTCAAATCAAACTAATTTACTACAAAGCTTTCGTCCCTACGGGACTTACGTTTTATGTAATTGTCAACTGTCCTTTGTCAATTATCAATTGCTTCGGGGCGTCGCTCTTATTATCATTTCAATATTATTATTACCCAATAAATGAGATCCCGGAAAACCAGAACCACGTCATCCCGGACTGGCTCGCCAAGGCGAAGCCGTAGGCGTAGCATGGAT
>CAYTLV010000266.1:0-2810 GCA_964438445.1 uncultured bacterium
TTGGGACGAACCTTTTCGTTTGATCGGAAATTTAAGATTTCATGTTTATGAAGACAATATTTCCCCTTGGATAAATAACTGGTCTCTTAATGCTCACTTTGAAGCACAATCCGGACGTCGTTATACCGAAAATGTGGCTCAAGACACCGTTGTTACGGCTGATGGCACCAAGTGGATTATCGGAACATCACGAAGCGACAATCCCTACGGAGAGATCGCCGATCCTTATATTACAGTTGACCTTAAATTCACTAAGAATTTTTATTTTAAAAGTCTGACATACGGCTTCTATGTAGATGCACAAAATGTATTTAACTATAAAGTTCCAAGAAGAATCAATCCTTTTACCGGCCAGCCTTATGATCCCGGTGAGATTATTTCATACTCTTATTATGGTGGAAGAAATCCCAATGAAGATCCTTCACGATATTATTCACCGAGACAGATCATGCTCGGAATCTTTTTAAGGTTTTAATGATGAAACGACGCAACATACATATCGCTCTCGCTTTGTTGATGAGCTTCTCAATGGCTTTTGCCGGACTTGGCGGCCAACGCGCCGGGACATCTATCTATAATTTCCTTAAGATCGATCCTTCGGCAACTTCAGGTGGAATGGGTGGCGCTTTTACAGCTATCGTTTCAGATGCTTCGGTAATTCATTGGAATCCTGCAGTGACAGTCCAATTGGAAGGTACATCTATTGCCCTTTCTCATTTAGATTGGTTTGATGGAATTGGTTATGAGTATTTTGCTATGAGCCATTCTATCGGATCTTGGGCATTTGGAATGGAAATTGGTGCTTTACACATGGATGCCATGGAGATAACAACAGAATATAAACCTTACGGCTCTGGTGAATACTTTACCTATGCCGATTATTATATCGGTCTTAATGCTTCTCGTAAAATGAGTGACCGTTTCTCTTTTGGATTTAGTGGTCGTTTTGTACGCGAAGAATATCTTGATTTGGCTACTACCTCTATCGTTATGGATCTTGGGACCTATTACAGGACAGGATTTAAAGATCTTACTCTTGCAGTCGCATTGCTAAATTTCGGTACACCGAGTGGACCTGCCGGACAGTATGAATCTATGGATGGTGATATGCGGGATTATGCTACTTTTTCACCCCCAACGACCTTCCATATCGGTTCTTCCATGACCGTCTATGAAAATAATTTTATGGATCTACTCGCAACTGTTCAATTGAACCATCCCGTGGATAATGACGAAACATATGTCCTTGGAATTAATGCGACATTCTTAGATGCAATACAGTTTAGAGCCGGCTACAGTATTGGAACTGAAATTCCGTTCACAATGGGCTTAGGCTTCACAACAGAACGCTGGAACTCAGGTCTGAAAGTGGATTATGCTTTCCGTCCTCATAAATATCTCGGAATCGTTAACCAAATTCAAATAAGTTATAATTTCTAATGAAAAAAATATTATCGACATCTTTAATACTTTTATCTGCCCTCCTTCTTATTTTTGGATGTTCAGAAACAATGACCCTTCCCGGTACAGGTGAAAATCCAACAGGTGGGATAAATTCGGATCCGAATAAATTTGCACAAATTTCTCCTGATTGGAGTTTTATTCAACTTGAATTGACTGACCCAGTTGATATTTTTGCCTCTAAGGACGGTCGATTATACATTGCAGATAGTTCAGAAAAACGCATTCGTGTCATTCGCCCTTCGGGTGAAGTGGAAACAGGAATTTACGATACATTGAACGAGTTATCTGTCGCACCTACTTCAGTCTGCCTTGATTCACGTTTTAATGTTTATTATGCTGATGATGGAGATGTTATTTATTTCTGGCCTCAATTTACGACAACGATCGGTATTGAAGGTATTATAACACAACGTTACTATGATGTAAATGGGGATTCGGTCCTAATGGATCCTTTAAGCGGATTAGCTTCAGGATTCTCACCTATACCTGATTCAGAGATCATTGACAGCACTCAAACTTCTGTAATTGATTCTTTGATGAGCCCAAGAATATTTTACGATCCTCAATCGATTCTTAATAGAATGGGACTGACTAATACCGCAAGTGGTACTGTGATTGTTGAAGGTGATCAAATTTATGCCAGTCAAAATAAATCCTTTGTTGCTCTTGCCCCTGCTCCCACAGCCGATATGTCGATCTATGCAGCAGACGCGATCAATAATTATATCGTTAAAATCAATTTACTGCCTACCGTTCTGGTCAGATTATCAAATGGGCAAAATGTATGGCAATATGTTGGTGTTAAAGAATCATTTGTTGCCACTCCAGGCACAGGTGCAGGAACGATCTCTTGGCCTATTTCAATGACTTCAGATAACGCCGGAAATCTATATTATACTCAAACAGGTGATTATTTCTCTGTTCATAAGCTGAATGCTTCAGGCTATAGTTCAGGTTTTCTTGTTGGTATAGATGATATTATGGGATTGGGAGAATATGGTTATGCCCGTGATATTACAGTTTCAACCGATGGAAACATCTTTGTTCTCGATACTCTTGACCATGATGTCAAAATGTATTCCTCAACGGGTGAATTTATCAAATCGGTCTTTGTTCGTGAAGAATGGTTGAGAATATCCGATTCTACTTATTACGGCGATTCATTGGTCGTTAAAGATACACTCATATTACAACAGTATCCCGATCTTCTGAATAACCCTTTTGCTCTGACCTTTTATGATGAGGTTATTTACACACTTGATAATGGAAATAATCGTATCCTACGCTTTACTAAGGTTGATGATGTCGTCATTGAAGACCCTGACAGGGAAGAATAACCTAAACAA
>CAYTLV010000267.1:0-2808 GCA_964438445.1 uncultured bacterium
AATTAACAAATATGAAACATGTCGATCTATCTGATTCCAGCGAATCCAGACTTGGATTTTCGAACTGGGGAAATTTTAAAGATGATATGAAAAGTTTATTCAATGATGATGTGGGAAGGGAAGAAAAACACATTTATGTCATGGAAGATGAAAACAATACCGTTTGGATCGATGCTGATTTTATGGTCAGGGGTGAGGGTCGAAACAGTACCTTGCGTTTTATGGATCAATTGGGAGCCTATGCTTCAATTCAAGCCGGAGATCATCTTTCTTTTTTCGTGGATGGGTATTTTTTTCATCAATATGTTCCGAAGGACTGGCCTGAACCGGTAAAGGAATTTAAAGGAAATTGGTTTAATCTGGGCGGTGATGTTGGAAAAATTGCAACCTGGGATAGATCGGAAGCTTACGCAAACCTCACAGGAAAATTTGGAACTTTAACCATAGCTCACCATCCGTTAAATTGGGGTAATTCACTGAATTCTGTCATACTTTCGGATAATGCGATCCCTTTTGGAACTATACGTTGGTCTAAGAAATTCAAACATTTCAGATATAATTTTTTACATGGTTCCTTAATGACACCAACATATACGACCATGAGCGATAATGGCAGATATTATATTCCCAAATACCTCGCTGCCCATAGAATAGAGATCATGTTCTCACCGAAAATACATTTGAATTTTTCTGAAATGATCATCTATGGGGGTGAAGACAGAATACCCGAGATCACTTATCTTGTACCCACCATATTTTTATGGCCATCCGAACATACTCTGGGTGATCGCGACAATAAAATGATCTCCCTAGAAGCGGAAGTATTTCCTTTTAATGGTTTGCGATTATATGGTACCGTCTTTCTTGATGAACTGGTATTTAGCCAGATCTTCAAAGATTTTTGGGCAAATAAGTATGCTTTACAAGCCGGGCTCCAATGGTCGCCAAGATCTATACCGGCAGATCTGATTGTTGAAGCAACCGCTGTACACCCTTGGACCTATACACATCGTTTTGTTTATGGTAATTATACTCACCATGGAAAAGAACTTGGCTTTTATGCCGGACCGAATTCACAATTGCTCACAGCAAAATTAAATTATGATCTGTCTAGAAAAAACAGACTTACACTAAGTTTTAGTACTTTATTGGAAGGATCTGATTCTATTTTGGTTGATGATACGGTTTACCCTATCGGAGGAAATGTAAATCAAGATGATTATGACAGAGCATTAAGTTTGGATTATTTAACTTCCTGGTTAATGGGTGATATTACCAAAACAATGAGTTTGCGCCTTGATTGGTTATATCGTTGGAAAAATCAAGTATCTTTTTTGTCAACTTGTGAATTACGAAATATTCAAGGAAATTCTGATATCTATTATTCCATTCAAATGAATCTAAACTATTAACGGGTGGTCATATGAGCCGAGCTTATAAAATTGCATTGTTTATTTCAGATCTGTTTTCTACCCTTGTCGCTTTTATAGTCGTGTTTTGGTTGCGATATCGCTCTGGTTTTTTTCCTATCGATGTTGAGCTTTATATCTCAGATCTTTGGTTGCCTGCAATAGCTCTGTATGCGTACTGGCTGATCTTTTATCTTTATAATGGATTATACCATTTACCCGAGGCGCCTTCCCGAACCGATGAAAATATAAAAGTATTCAGGGCAACCAGTTTTGGAGTAATTCTCCTATTTCTTCTAACTTTTGACTTTTTTAATCCTTTTTCAATTGGAAGATTGATCATCGTTATTTATTGGTTTGCACAGCTATTTATAACCATTGTATTTCGAAGTATTATTTTATCTATTAGACATAAGCAACTTATGAAAGGTATTGGATTGACCCCAAGTTTTATAATAGGATGCAATACAAAAGGTTTTGATATCTATGAAAAGATCAAGCAATATCCCGCTTTGGGCTATAAAATAGTAGGGTTTATTTCAACAGATGATGAAAATATTACCGACGCTAAATTTCAAGGTGTTCCTATGGTCGGAAGTTTAGAAAATATTTTTGTGCTGATCAAGAAATATCAGGTCAAACAACTGGTCATTGCCTTTGGGACAGATAAGCACAATAAAGTATTAGATGTCATCAATAAAGTTGCTGATGCACGTGTTGGAATAAAGATCCTGCCTGACATGTATGATATTATTTCCGGACTGGCACGCACGCAACAGATTTATGGTATACCTCTTATTGATATTAATCCCGGGATCATGCAACCTTGGGAAAAATTCTTAAAGCGTGCTACGGACATTTTTATTTCCGTTGTCGGGTTGATCTTTTTTTTCCCTTTTGGGTTGATTTTGGCACTTATGATTAGAATTGATTCAAAAGGACCAATATTTTATACTCAAGATAGACTTGGGCTTTACAGCAAACTTTTTCGAATTATTAAATATCGGAGCATGAAACATAATGTTCAAATAGCAGGTGAAAAGGTAATTCTAACGACTGAAAATGATTTAAGAGTAACACGTATAGGTCAATTTATCAGAAGATTTAGATTAGATGAGATTCCACAGTTGATCAATGTTTTAAAGGGTGATATGAGTATTATCGGTCCAAGACCGGATATGCCGAAGCTTACCGAACAATTGGAAAAGCAAATTCCCCTCTATCGACATCGCATGAAAGTAAAACCCGGTATTACAGGCTGGGCTCAGATATCTGTACCTTATCCTCAAACTCTGGATGAAGTGAAAGAAAAATTTAATTGTGATATTTATTATATCGAGAATATGTCCCTCAAACTGGATTTAAAAATAATGTTAAATACAGTTGCGATCATGTTTTC
>CAYTLV010000268.1:0-2807 GCA_964438445.1 uncultured bacterium
ACATTTCAAATAGATTGCTTAACAATGAAGAGTTTATTCTTTCAATGTCAGATCATATTGTATCTCCTTCAGCAATCAAAAGAGTTATTCTATCTACCGATGAAAGGAATCTCCTCCTGGTAGACAAAAATCATGGAAATGTTTTTGATATCGATGACGCAACGAAAGTGAATATTAAAGATACCCGTATTTTGGGCATCGGTAAATCACTCAATAGTTATAACGGAATTGATTGTGGTATCTTTCGTTTAAATGAAAGATTCTTTACTGAGATGGGTAAACAGATTGATTCTGGTAAAGAGTCGATTAGCGCCGGTGTTATCAAGTTAATTCAAAAGAATGACATGGCTGCAGTCTATATGCATGAAGATGAAGTGTGGTTGGATATTGACACACCGGAGGCATATCGCCACATCCAGGATAATTCTATGAAGTTTTAATATTAGAATATCATCAAAACTATTATATCTGCAAGGAATAGCTAAATATTGGGTTGACCCCAAAACCAACATTTACTCACAATCAACCTTTTGAGCACTTTTGTGAAGGGGAAAACATGACCTCGGGAACACTCAGATCAACAGAAGAAAATCATCCGATTTATTATTACTCTAACAAGATTTACCAGCTTTCTAACGCAATGCCCTTATATATCGCTCTAGGTGGTAAATTCATTCTAAAGAACAATAGACGAATACTCCAATACAAAAAGAACTTTAAAAACACCAAGCGTGATGCAGATGTCTCCAATTTTCTTAATACTCCACATTATGTGTTTAATGATGTTAGACGGGATGGTACACCAGAAGGAGTTATTATATCCATGTCAAACATTAAGCTGAATCATGACGTTTCACGCTCCAAAACAATATTCATCGGGCACGGAACTGGTGATAAAAAATACGGTGGGAATGTTCACAATCTAAATTCATACGATTTTCATTTTCTTACGGGACCAAAACATTTAGAAAAAATTAAAGACGTTGGATTAAATATACCAGAGCACAAATTAATCAAAATTGGAAATTTACGTTTTGATGATTATATAAATAAAACTATAAGTCGTAAAAAAGGTTTGGATCGTTTAGGAGTAATTGAGCGGGACAGAAAAAATGTATTGTATGCTCCAACCTGGGAATGGGGGGGTGGTACACTTCATAAATATGTATATAAATTTGCCAAAGAAATCACTTCGGAGCACAACTTAATTGTCAGGCCACACTTCCACGATAGGAAATATTTGTTTCAGATTAAATTGTGGGCCAGACTGAATCACATAAAACACATTTACTTTTCTAATCCAGCTGATGTTGGAAAGTGCGATACTATGGAAGATTTCATGATATCAGATATAATGATTAGTGATACATCTTCAATCCTGTATGAATACTTAATTACACGTAAGCCAATTATAGTTGTACAAACTGAGGATACTGATCTTCACGCTATGCCTGATGAATTAAACATATTGCGTTATGTACGACACTATAACCAGGATCAACATGTTTTGAGTCTTGTGAATGACAGTTTGAAAGACGAATCCCAAAGCGAAAAAATGGATTGGTTACTTCACCAATGTTTTTATTTAAATGATGGTAAATCAGTACAGCGAGCCCAAGATTTCATTGCTTCGATTTTGTTTTAATCTTTTGATATTTGGAATGTATACGGTAATCTGGTGAGGGAGTGCATAATACCCCAAAACAAAAATGACAATCTCAAACTGGAAAAATTGATTCACTGGCCCTAATCGACTTAACATTATGAGTCAAATATAACGATATGATGAGTATTAGCTCTACAAAACCGAAGGGTAGCAGCGGAACTCCATGTTTATTCAAAAACCAGATAATCTACAAAATTTTATCGAGGATATTGGAACACCCACATACCTTGCAGTAGACACTGAATTTATTTCTGAAAAGACATACTATCCAAAACAATGCCTGATTCAAATAGCTTACGAATCTTATGCAGCGGTAATTGACACGCTTTGCGATCTCGATCTTTCACCACTGATCAAGCTGCTTAACGATCAGAACATTATAAAGGTTTTGCACGCAGCAGAACAAGATTTAGCAATATTATGTAGGCTGACTTTTTCAAAAGTGGACACTTTTTGGACACTCGCCCCCGTAACTCGCTGATATATAGGACGAAGCAAGGTACTGAAAATCCCCGTCCCGACACTTCGTGTTACCCTTCGGCGGGATAAATTCTGGCGGTTCAATGGAGTTTATCACGCCATAGCTGAGAGTAACGATGCGACGGCGGATCCCTGCCTGCCCGGCGAAGTCCACAGGACGTAGACGGGGCCACCACATAAATCCCTTGTAATTCTTAGACTTACGAGGGTTTTTTGTTTCTAGGCCGTTTTAAAGTTTTCTATCGAGTAATGGACAATAGTGGACAAATCGGGACAACGATTGCAAATTAATTGCAAACTTTTGGGTAGCCAATTGACCATAATGGGCGAGGTCTTCCCCGCCCATTGATTGCTATTCTGGATCTTTGTCCGACTTGTCCGGGTTAAACATTTTCAGGCGGGAACTTTTCTTATGCTTCTGCCAAGCCAAGCGTAGGGAACCAGCCATTTCTGCCAGCTTTTTATATGTTACCTAGCCAATCCCGACAAGCCAATTACGATTGAGCAATATGGATTTTCGTGAGTGTTTATTGTCGGTAATTTTGAAGCAGCGTTTGTTCTGTTTCTTTTTATCTCAGTTTCACCCTTGCTCCGTGGGTTGTGAGTGGGTACATATTTTTCGATAAAATGATAACTGAGTCTACTTTAGAGTTGAAACCGC
>CAYTLV010000269.1:0-2794 GCA_964438445.1 uncultured bacterium
TTACCTAATCCGAAGATTCTTGTTTGTAGAACGTAAAAGTTATCCATTTAGTTTACTTTCTAATATTTCAAATGCCTTTGTAAATGCGGCCTGTTCTGCTTCGGTTCGGGTTTTATATTCAATATCATCTTCCCATTTAAACCCCACGTTTATCCAGTAGTAAATATAATCGCCATCTTTATATTTCGATGGGTGATACTCCATAGAACCATAATAGTCAGGGGTAATACAAATAGCTATCTCATTCTCATCAAAGAAGTCGTATAACAATCTCTCGCCTTTAAATAGTTTAGAGTATTGCATCCGCTTAAACTCATCATTACCACATAACAATTCGTATGCTTTGGAACACCTATCTTTTATTTCTTCCCAGTTCATGATTTAAATATTTCTTTCTTCAATGTTTGAATTGCCACCCTTAAATAACTAAACGAAACCTTGTCGGCTTCAATTTCCGTCATGTAGTTGACGCAATTCTTATAAAGTTCGTCAAGCATAGCATTTTGATACTCGATGTATTCGTGGATAATCTCATTGTCATCTTCCTTTTCGAGCTTACCAAGTTGGATGCAATCTTTCAATACTTTCGGACTGATTGCTTTCTGATCGAACGACTTTGAAACTGTCACAGCCATTCTGTAAATCTTATCCAGGTTTTGAATAATTGGTTTTGATAATTTTCTATTCATGATTAAATTTTAATGCAAGTTACAACAAAAAGAGCTTAGAATCATTCTAAATTAATACTTTTTACGCATGCCTGGACCTCTTTTTTCTTCTACGATTCCGGTCGTTGTGTCTGGCGCGTCATCATGTTTGTTCTTACCGATTGCCATGTGACTCGTCATTGCGTTATAATAACCCGGCCAGCGGTGCATCCAATCTTCAGGAAACACAACCTTAGTTTGCACGTTGTTACTGTTGGCTTTTATCCTGGCCTCCTTGTTCCGACTTTGATGAAACCAAATAAACTTAATTCCATGATTGCCATTCTCTTTACTTATTCTCTCAACGTTTCTGGCAAAAGCCCGCCCGCCGTTATTACTTTCAATCTTCGCCTCAGATACGTTATCTGTTTCAAACGTATCTGCCAACAGCGGTTCGGTTACTTCGTTCGGCTCCTGAGTGTAAACAACATCAATAACATATTTTAATCTTTCATGTTCGAAATAAATAACGCTGCAAAGAAAGTCCTCCCCCATATCTGCCGTGTCTGTGTAGCTCTTTACGTTGTATGCATCAGTCGGTAGGCTTTTATAGGTTAGGAAATCAGAATACAGTCTACCCTCTATGCTTACAGATTTTCCGTGATAGTTGGCGAAGAACACGCTTTTTGTAATGGTGTTCTTTATCATTCTGGACTTTAACTTATCGTATGCTTTCTTATTTAAGAAGTCATCACATAGCATATTTTTACCGTCAAACGCTTCCATTTTTAAAATGTACCATTCATTCGGCTCGTCTCTTTCCAATACGCCTTGCGGATCTTTATCACTCCACAGCGTTGCACAAAATATTTCCTTTACCTCTCCGCCCTCTGCTGATGATCTGGATGAATACGTACCAGCATACCACAACCAAATCTTTTCAAGTGCCGCCGGGTTCATTGCAATATCTATGTCTTTAACCAGGTCATCAATTATTCGTATCGTGGCCCCCTTACCCGTTACGCCTCCGCTGACACCAACGCCAAGATAGTTGAAGTGCTGACCGACAAGCGCCCATTTCTGATATGAAGCGTTTCCCTGTTTTATCTTACAGTCTGGAAATACATCTGAGAAAATGCGCTGTGATTGTATATTCTTTTCTTCCTGGATTCCATCGCGTGTATATCTGGCAAAATCACCCGCCTGTGTGTCGTTATAAGACGCCGTGATTATTCTTTCTTCGTTGTTCTTACCCAAGCACCATTGAGTGAAATTTACCAACGTTCTCGACTTGCCGTGTTGTGGTGGAATGCGAATCATTAACTTTAGATATGGTTCGCCGTGAGAATCTAATAATTGATTATAGTAAAATGAATTTAATGTATTGCAAAGAATCTTTAAGTGTGTGCGGTTTGGCTTATAAAAGTCCGGTTCTCTGAATATGCAATATTGATAGAAATCCCTGCGAGCCATTTCTACTTGAATTTGCAATAATGTTGCCCTAGCCTTCAATTTTCTTTTGTAACTTCTCCATTATTTCCAACTCATCATCTGATAGCTTTGACAGATCCAGTGGTTCTTGTTTGGGACTCATTGATTTGTCAGAAGAGGTGTGGTCGTTTCTATCCGTCCACTTGTGATTTGACTTTAGATTCACTATTCCCGTGGCTTCTCTTATTTTTCCTTTTTTAGTGTTACAATAACAATTTGCCTCAAGGTTGGCCCTCAGCTCTATAAACATTGAATCTAATTCTGGAAATCTGTTTACTAAATGGGCGTATATATAGTGATAAGTTTTTAAATCCCTGGCAACCTCTCCAATGAAATCATATTTGTATTCTACGCCTCCATCAACCATTTCCATTGACTTCTTTAAACTGTCGCTGAATAGCTTTAACGCGTCTTTCTTTGAATACTTCTCTGCGTTCTTATTTCCTATTGGCGGACTTGCTCCCATAATGTAGTATTGTTTTGATATTTTCCTCTTTAACATCATTCTCCCCGCACACCCTTGCTATTTTCCTGCTTAGTCTTGTCCCTTTAGATCCGCACATGATTGCAAGGTTTATCTCCTCGATTGCTTTTTCTTTTCTTTGGGTTATTCTCATCGGTGCAAGTTACAAAAAATAATTGAATTAAAAAAGCCC
>CAYTLV010000270.1:0-2787 GCA_964438445.1 uncultured bacterium
AAGATCACCTATTTGATCGAAGTGGTCGCGAAGTATATGTATTAGAAATGGATGAAATTCCAAAATTAAGAGGTCCGGAAAATTGAAATGAGAGTGGTGAAGTGGACCCATGTGTCCACCAAGATGTTCGCCCAATTTATATCAATACCATTCTATTAATAATCCTTTTTCTCCTTCTATTTCCACCTTTCCTTCCAATTCTTGGGATTATTTTTAATATATTCTCTTATAATATCAATCTCATAACCTCTCATTATTCTATCATCAAAAGATCTCTGCCATAATTTACCGGAAAATTTTCTCCACCCCTTTTCCTTTACTTCCCGGATATATTCATTGGTTGTCATAGTTTTGAACCATTGGAGGATTTGGGATAAATTTGGGTTTTTATATGGTCGGACACGTGGGTCCGACCCCCCATTCAGATTCTCTATATTTCCTTTTTCAGCCGGAAAGATCTCAATCAAGCAATGGTAGTGATTTGGCATTACCATATACTCATGGCATTTGATTCCAAGAAATTTATCTTCTAATTTTAAATACCATTTTCCGATCATCTTTCCGGCATCATTTAAGATCATTTTGCTATCAAATATCTTACCAAATAGGCAAAGACGATTCTGGACTACTCCGCTTACAAAGTACAATCCCTCCTTAGAATAATCATACCCTTTCAATCTCATGGGAATCCTATTTCTTATGCACCAATTTATCAAAAATCGCCTTCAAATAAAAACTACCGATAGATTTCTGTGATACAGGTCTCACAAATGAATAATATATATTTTCACCACAATCAAAAAGCCCTTCTTGCGAAGGGCTTTCATCTATCATTTATGATTTATTAATCTTCCACTTGCTTCACTTTATCAAATCGTCCCATAAAGAGCAAAGCTTTTGTGTCAGCTTCCTGTATGATCAAAAGGAAGGGTTTATTGAAATTTACATGATCATTATAATGAATTCCAATGTCCATACCAATAATGGTCACCGCTGCGGCTTCGGCGCCTTTTTCGTCAACACTGAGGAATGTCGCGTGTTTAAACGTTCCGACGAATAATCCTCCATCGTTTGTCATGCGGGACAGATCGGGATTGGTAAATAATTCACTCGCTCCAAGAGCGGACATGGTTTTCTTCATATTATAGAGTGTGTCCACCTTGATCTTGGGAAAACACAAGAATATTCCGTCGTCACTGCTGTTATCCATCCAGTATTCCCAATCCTGGATATCTATCGATCCGACAAATTCATCAATCGGTCCTTCGGGCATGATCATGGTCATCAGGTAGTTTTCTTCATTCCCAAACGGGATACTGACCACTTCAATATTGTCATCATGATAACGTTTAACATTCATAACCCCTTGCGAAAACATCATATCGCAAGTAACCGTATCACCATCGGATGCATAAAAATCAGCAGGCATGGTCATGCTGGTATCCATACTTACTATAAAGTCGCCCTTGAAATACGTTGCATTACCAAGGACAAGATACTTCGATGGCATCTCCACCGCATCCACCACATGATCTATGCGGTCATTCGTGTTATCGGCACACCATTGATTGATACTGTCGGCTGCGCCTTGCGGATTCCCGGCAAAATCGAGCTCGGATACCTCACTGTCAAAATAATAACGACAGGTTGACAGATAGGAGTTTAATACCTCAAAACCGGGTCTGTACCATATTGCATGAGCAAGAGCGATCTCGACCTCACTTCCCTGCTCATAAAGAAATTTCTTATACTGTTTATATAGCGCATTCATTTCGGCATCGGTATATGCATTGAGGTGCATAACATCTTTTAACATATCCAACGTTCCACCGCCGGACCCATTTAATAACATGCCCAGGGCATAATCTAAACTAATGGGCGAAATGAAATTGTTCTGTGAGGAATCAACCGGATTTGCGGCAAGTTCTTTAAAGACATCTATGCCAAATTGATTCATACAGCGAACAAATCCTTCCTTGTCGCCAACGATATCAAAACCGAATTCCGTATAGCCGAAATCTTCGGGCGTATCATTGATATCGACCCGGACAACTTGGGGGACGATCTGTGTGGTTGAATCTTTAAGAATGGTAAAGATGATCGGCAGGGGTTCCGTTACCAGCTCTGCCTTGTCGGATCCCATTTTGGGAGAAAGATAGATCACACTATCGTTTCCATCGCAAACAATAAATTCCTCCAGACTGTAATCCCCAGTAGTTAACATCAACGGTTCGGATAAATACGTTGTATTGAAGAGAGACAGCTCAAGTTCATCGGTGATCAGCTCACTTTCCGAATTCAAATAGGATATTCTAACATGATCCGGCATCGGAGTAGATGAAGATTTCTGCAAGTATGTGTTCGATACGCCAAATTGTGCAACACCCTGTTGCGCAATGGGATCTTCATCAAACCAGGAACATGCAGAAAATAATATGAGCACAATGAGAATAAGGCTCAGCTTTTTCATTTTTAATACTCCTAATATTTGACAATAAATAATTTTAGAGTATCATTTTGCTATTGTCAAGGAATAATTGGGAGAGTTTAGAGTTTAAGGTTTAGAGTTTAAGGTTTAAAGTTTAAGGTTTAAAGTTTAAGGTTTAAAAATAAAGACCGGTAGATTGTGAAGTCCCGAATGTTTGGGCTTTTTTTGTGGGAGTAATAATTTATTAACCATTACAAAAACCCCTTCGGATGAAGGGGTTTTTAATCTATAAATGTCTCTTGACTTACGCTTCTTCAATCGCTGCCTGTGCTGCTGCAAGACGTGCGATCGGAACGCGG
>CAYTLV010000271.1:0-2775 GCA_964438445.1 uncultured bacterium
GCCACGGTAAAGCAGTCACCACCCATGCGATAAGGACCGCGATTCAAATTAAACAGACGATCCAGGATCTTTACGCCGCCCATGGGATGCTCCAATGTTAGCTTGTGCATGTCTCCCCATTTCCAGTCTTCGGGGTTTTTTCCAAGTTTGTCAATCAGTTCCGCAACACTGGCTTTGAAACTCAACACGACCATATCATTAAATCCTTCGATCTCGGTAGTATTGACATCATCCATCCAAGGGGACGCAGAATTACCCCAGATATTCATAAAGTAATTACGAACAAAAGAAGAGCTTCGCATGACTATATCATAATGTGAACTATCAAGTTCATCGCCCATGCTCTGCTCAAGGAACTTCATGTAAAAAGTTTCAAGAATACAGGGAGCGGCGGCATCTTTTTTCAGTTCACCGTCAAAAGTTTTCAATATCGTATAGGCTTCCGCTTCTTGATCGTTGAGAGCCGTATTGTTCAGGATAGCTGTCATCAAAGGTTTTAGATCTTCATAAAGCAGCGAATAATCATCAAGATGAATAACCATCATATCTGCAACACCCATATTGTCTTGCATGTTCAATAATTGACGGATACGGTCAATGCGATAAGGAGCGTCAGGCCAATGTGAAATAAAGAAAGGATAATGTTCATCGACTATACGATTGTTGGCGGATGAAACCATGCCGTTTTCGGGATTATAGGAATTGGGCAGTTTGTCAAAATCCATCAACCCAATCCAATCATATTCATCTGTATCACCCGGATAGATGGAATAATAATGGTCTTTCTTCAGAGGAACGCCTGCTGAATTTTGTAAACCAATATTACCCTCCACATCAGCATAAACAATATTCTGACTGACGGACTTAAAATAACTGGCTGCGTCACGGAATTCGTTCCAATTGCCGGCACGATTCAGCTTGTAGACGCCTTCCAGCTCGTTGCTGGGTTCGTTCCCGATCCAGCGCATGGAGATGGCCGCTTCATTGATATCACGAAAAGCTGAGATGATTGGACCTCGATGCGTAAAGCGAAGTGTACGGTAAACGGTATCGCCGGATTTGGTCTTGATGGCTTCTTTTGAGATTGTCAGATCAACCCATTCGCCATTAAAATAATATTGTGTAGAATCTGCATTTAACTTTTCTATATAAAAATCGGTATCGTCTGCACCTACATTGGTCATACCCCAGGCAATGCGGTCGTTATGGCCGGCAACAATATAAGGCTGACCAGGAAGTGAGACACCGGTGACATCCAATTTACCGGGAACAACGCAGTGCATTTGATACCAAATCCCAGGCGACCATAATCCCAAATGCATATCATTGCACATGATAGCTGAGCCGTTATTGACTTTATTTTTATTAATGGCCCAGTTATTGCTTCCGTGAAAAACACCCGAAATACCCAGATCGCTTAATTGTTCAAAAGCGTTATATAGGTCTGTTAAGACGAGTGTGTCTTTTAAGCCCGGGAAGACTAAAGTGTGATGTGAAGCCGATCCGGGCAGAAAATCCTGAACGCGGTCTTCGCCGATCTTTTGTACTAATTGGTGTAGAGATATTTTACTGCGGTAGCCGCTGGTAAGATCCCAAGACATATAGCCGATCATATTGATCGAGTGCAGGGGCTCCCAGGGTTCGGGTTCATAACCCAGAATGGCAAATTCCGGAGGAAGTTTCTTTTTATGATCTTCAAGATATTGATTAACACCATCTGCATAAGCGATGAGCGAAAGCCGAATGGTCGGATCCAATGTTTTAATTATTTCCGCAGATTTTTCAGAGATGCGCAAAGCTCGCATAAGTGCATCGGTCTCGATCAGGTCGTCACCGAATATCTCCGATAGTTGCCCTGTTGTCCCGCGTCTGATGAGATCCATCTGCCACATGCGGTCTTGTGCCATAACATAGCCAACAGCCCTGTACAAGTCTTCTTCGTTCTCGGCAAAAATATGAGGTATAGCAAATTCATCACGGAAGACTTCAACACTTGCCGTCATGTTTCGCAACTCTATATCTTGATTATAATCCGGTAATGCACGTGAGCCAATTCGGTCCACAAAAAACAGTCCTGAGAGAAAAACGATTACAAGAAGTAATAAAACGATCTGTATGATCCGTAGGAAAATCTTCATATTTCACCCCGATATTAATTGTTCTAGTTAACGCGATGGCCGGAGTATTTAGACAGGATTACAGAATAGCCCGGATAGCTTTAAAGACAAGATTACAGGATTGAATCTAAACCCCTAAACCCTAAACCAATATTATCCGATTCCTGGAATCATCAATCTGTCGATCATCAACAATCAAGGGTCAACAATCTTAGGTATTCATTGTACGTAGGAACTCTTTATTGTTCTTGGCGTGCCCCATGCGATCGATCATGAATTCCATGGCTTCCATCGGACTCATTTCATTCAGGAATTTACGCAGGATCCATACGCGGGCAAGTTCGCCCTTGCTGAGTAACAGCTCCTCTTTACGGGTACTGGATCGGTTGATGTCGATGGAAGGGAAGATCCTTCTGTCGCTCAAACGACGGTCAAGCACGAGTTCCATATTACCGGTACCTTTGAATTCTTCGAAAATCACATCATCCATGCGACTGCCCGTATCAATAAGGGCCGTAGCAATAATGGTGAGACTTCCGCCATTCTCGATGTTTCTGGCTGATCCAAAAAAGCGCTTTGGTTTATGCAGTGCGTTACTATCAATACCACCGGAAAGAATTTTTCCGGAGTGCGGGACAACCGCGTTGTGTGCGCGTCC
>CAYTLV010000272.1:0-2773 GCA_964438445.1 uncultured bacterium
ATTACATTTCTTTTCGCTCACGAAAGCGACTTGGTCTTTCGTTCCAATACCGTCTCAGAGATCCGTATTACGATCGACCCCGCGGTTTTGGCATGGATCTATGATCCTGATAATGTTCAAAGCGATTCACTGCATCCGGCAACTATCACATTTCATAATGAGAACCTTGATGTGTCCCTGGACAATGTTGGCTTTCGTTTGCGCGGTAACACATCTCGAACGGCGGCCAAGAAATCTTTCAAATTAGATTTCAATGAATTTATAAAAGGGCAAGAAATTGCCGGCATCCAAAAATTCAATCTCAAGGGCGAGCAGAACGATCCTTCCTTGATCCGCTCTAAAATTGCTTTTGAGCTTTTTGAAAAGATTGGTGTTCCGGCAAGTCTGGTGTGTTATACTACGGTTTACATAAATGACGTTTATTACGGACTCTATGAAAATATAGAACATATCGACGACTGTTTTCTTGCCTACCATATTGGAGACGATAGCGGAAACCTTTGGAAATGTCTCTGGCCTGCGGACCTAAATTATCTTGGCCCGAACCCATCTGATTATCATCCATGGATCGATGACGAAAAGCCTTATGAATTGAAAACAAATAAAGAGGCCTACGATTACAGCGATCTGGCACATTTGATCGATGTGATCAACAACACACCTTCCGCCCAGATCAAAGATTCTCTGGAATCTTTAATGCGCGTCACAAATGTCATTAAGTATCTGGCGGTCAATATCATGACAGGCTCTTGGGACGATTACCGTTATTTGCGGAATAATTATTATTTGTATCACAATCCCAGCGAAGGGAAATTCCATTTTATCCCTTATGATTATGACAATACATTTGGCATCGACTGGGTTGGCGGCAGCAACTGGGGCGAACCAAACTGGACGCGAATTAATATGTACAGCTATGATGCAAATGACTCTGGCGGACGGCCGCTATCGGATATTATTTTTGACACTCCAGAATACCGCAATCTCTTTACACACTTCATGGACTTTTATACAAACCAAGTTTTCCGGGAAGATCAGTGGACAAGCTATGCTGACAGCATCAAAGCTATCATTCGTCCTTTTGTAGAAAATGATATCTACTATCCTCAAGATCATGGTTTTACCATCTCGGATTTTGACAATTCTTACAATACAGATTATCGCAATAGTCATGTGGAGCGCGGTCTTTATGAATTTATGCGTAAGCGTCGACAGCAAACCAATCTTGATCTCAACTGGCAATCTTCTCTACCTTCAATTTACCATCAGGAAATTGACCGCGTTGGCGATTCAGCCATTATTCATGCATCGGTTTTTTCACACGATGGTATTAAATCTGTTTCACTCGTGACATACAATAGCAATAAAGAATTACTCTTAACAAGCCCCATGACACGTGATCGCATACTAGGCACCTCCTTAGTCGAAAAATTTGATCAATGGACTTCAGGCTTAAATTTAAGCGGAAATGAAGCTTATTACCGGATATTCGCAGTTAACTCCTTTGATGCTCAACAAGTATGGCCACGCTCGGGATACGCTGAATTCAAACAAATTGGCAGCTCTGATATTGCACTCTACATTAATGAATTCATGGCGTCTAATGATACATCTTTTTCTGACCAGGATGATGATTTCGATGACTGGATTGAGATCTATAATGCCTCGGATGAAGCGATTGTTCCTGACCGACAAACCCGATAATCTTGTAAAATGGCAGATCCCGTTCGGGACAAGCATTGATGCCAGTGGTTTTCTATTATTCTGGTGTGATGAAGATGAAGAGCAGATCGGTTTACACACAAACTTTAAATTAAGCGGTGGAGGTGAATTTATTGCCCTCAGCGAAAACGATGGTTTATCTATTATTGACTCGCTGACCTATGGCGATCAGAACACTGATATTTCTTATGGACGGACCGAAGATGGTGGAAGTGCATGGCAAACTTTTACTTCGCCCACACCGGGATACAGTAATTTGCAGACAGGGATCGATGAATTGATACCCCTGTCGACTGTTCTATATCCAAATTATCCCAATCCGTTTAATCCAAGGACTGCCATTAGCTTTCAACTGTCAGCCTTCAGCCATGTAGATCTGTCAATTTATAATTTGAACGGCCAAAAACTGACAACACTGGTAAATGGTAATAATGAAGCCGGAACATATCGAACAAACTGGAATGCTAATTCTTATGCTTCGGGTGTTTATCTTGCTGTTTTATCTTTAGATAATAAAGTATTTGCCACACAAAAAATGCTGTATATTAAATAAACAAAGAGGATATTCAGATGAAGAAAAGCGCTTATGAAGTCTTTATGGTGCTCGGAACTATCTGGTTTATTATAGGTTTGATCATTTACAAGAATATGAGTTTATGGCCCATTGGTGCCACCTTTTTTATTGTTGGTTTGATCGGTTTCATTATAAAAAAGAAAAAAGAGTCTGATACAGATAAAAAGTAATAAGCCTAAACCCCACCTTTTTTGTCATTAAAACCTCACGTATAAAATTAGCCTAAAATAATTTCACATATCTTATTATTATATTTTAATTTATGGTGCTTTTATTTATACTACGCCTTGTTTTGACCTATTAAATCCTAAAACTAAAGGACCCCGCATGAATCTATTACGAAAATGCTTCTTCTTATTGATCTTAAGCACGGCTTTTCTTTCGGCGCAAACCCAAATTAGCGAAGGCAATGTTTCCGGTACATGGACAAAAGCAAACTCGCCCTATGTTATAAATGGTAATATTGATATCCCTATA
>CAYTLV010000273.1:0-2728 GCA_964438445.1 uncultured bacterium
TAGTATTTTATTCTTTTCCGATTCGCTCGGAAGAAGACTCCGTCCCCCTTATGATCTTGAATATCCTTTCGGATTTTGGTATGGTATCACTTTTCATGCAACAGACTCATCAAATCAGGCAACCTCAGTTTTAAAGTACTGTAGAATCTCATACGCTTATGAACGTTGGATAGCTACAGGTCAAGCTAGCCTGAATTTTAATCGCCGTTTTGGTGGTGGTTTAATTTTTTATAAATCTAAAATTGATATATCAAATACTCGAATAGATTCTAGCTATACCACTGGTAACAGTATTATAGGGATCTATTCAAGTGGTTTAATTGATTCTATTAGCATTGTAGATGCCGGTACTGTAGAACTACTGCATTCAGACGTAGATATTGTTAACTCACGCTTGGAGCAGGGTAAGGGAATTGCTTTAGATCATGCTACATCCAACATTATCAACACAAAAATTGTAAATAACCCCTATTACTTTATATCAAGTAGATTTGGGGCTATTCAATCCGAAAATTCAGATGTTAATATTTTAAATTGTGAAATTAACAACAATGCGGGAATGGGTTTAAATGCATTTCAATCTACTGTAAAGATTCTGAGAACAGATATCTCCGGGAATAACGGACACGGGGCCTTCTTTGTGGAATCTCCCGCAACGATCATTAATTGTAATGTTAGAAACAATTTAGATAACGGGCTTACTTTTAATTCAAGCACGCTTTGGACCGACACAACTTTCATTGCAGATATACAAAATACTATTGTAGCCAAAAATGGTGGTGCCGGTATGCATTTTATGGCCAACAATGGCGCAAATATAAAGAATTGCGTCATTGCCGACAATACAAGTCCTTATAGTTGGGGTGGCATTAAAACCGGAAATACCGACCTTTGCAACTCTACCAATACCATCGTATACAATAATGGAAGCAGCTCTGATTTTCAGGCTGGCGGTTTATATCGTTATTCTATTGTACAAGGTAACTATGTTGGTTCTGATACAGATACAACAAACCTTCAAAATTATGATCCACTGTTTCGCGATGCAACGAATTGCGATTACAGGCTTAAAACAACAGAGTCCACTTACTTTTACGATTCTCCAGGAATTGACGCAGGTGACCCCCAAATCAGCGATTGGTTACTAGATACCGAATCAGCGGGTTTAGGCACTTCACGTTCAGATATCGGTGCTTATGGTGGCGGAAACAACTGGTGGAATACCGAGCTATTACCGCCCTGTCATTTTAAGGACACTGTTTCAGGCACTTGGGGCTGCGAAAGAATATATGTAGACGGGGATATTTTTATCCCCGAAGGCGATACACTAGAAATCTTGCCTTCTGTAGATTGGGTTTTATTTTCTGGTCCTTACGAAATTAAAGTAGAAGGTGTTTTGATTGCATATGGTACCGAAGAACGAGAAATTAAATTCCAAGGAACCACTATCCCATCTCAGGCTTGGCATGGAATTGTTTTTAACTCGATTAATACACGCACTTCAGGAGCTTCGGTATTGGAATACTGTCGCTTTGATTATACAAATAAAATTGGGACTAGCTTCCCTAATGGTGGAGCATTGTGTATCTACAACTCAGATAATGTGTGGGTAAAAGATTGTTATTTTTACAATAATAACGCTCGTTTAGGCGGTGCAATATACATTGAGCTTTCTGACCCTCGCATTGAAAGCTGTATTTTTAAAGTCAATGGTCGCAAGCATAGCGATGACATAGAAATACTAACGTCTGCAGGCGGCGCCATGTATATAAAAGATTCAACACCCTATATGCATGACCTTCAATTTTCAAGAAATGGCGCAAACGATGGAGCTGCAATTTTCTTAGAGCATTCATCACCAAAGATCAGCAATACTCTAATTGTAGAAAATTTTGCCTCCGGGTTCGCAGGTGCAATATTTATCAGTAATTCATCACCGCACATTGTCAATATGACATCAGCTGAAAATACCGCATTAGCAGGTGGATCATTTAGTCTTATGAATGCCAGCAGTCACCCAACAGTGATAAATAGTATTATGTTTGGCAATTCCAAGCCCGAAATATATATAAATGATGGCGTTCCCACAGTGACATATTCTATTTTAGATAGCGCTAGCACTGAATCATATTTTGGAACTGGTTGCCTAACAGACGATCCCATTTTTAATACAAATGGTAGCCACCAACTCACCTCTACATCTCCCGCCATCGATGCTGGACATCCCGATTCTGTAGATACATCTATTGATACTTATACTGGCCGCGGAACGGAGAGAGCAGACATGGGTTACTATGGCGGGGCTTTGACAGGAGTAACAACAGCGATTATTGATCTGGATGCAGATAAATATCCGACAGAATATTCGCTTCAAAATAATTACCCCAATCCCTTTAATCCAACGACAACGATCTCTTACATCTTACCAAGATCATCTACTGTTGAGCTTAGCGTGTATTCACTCACCGGACAAAAAATACAGACCCTTATCAATCAAGAGCAAGCGGCCGGTTCATATGCTTTAACATTTGATGCCTCAAATTTGGCCAGTGGTGTTTACTTCTATCGCTTGAATGTGATAGGTAAATTCTCTCAGGTTAACAAAATGATCTTGCTTAAATAAGTACCGTTTCTGCCCGCATTATTTTAAAATTTATGCGGGCTTTTTTTATAAATTCCTAATTTTATGTCCTAAGTAAATTTTGAAATACCATTTGAACTTCTGATA
>CAYTLV010000274.1:0-2711 GCA_964438445.1 uncultured bacterium
ACTAATTCTTTCAAGGCTTTAATAGAACAAAGTGCTTAGTAAAATTAGTTCATCCGTACCTTAATTTATTTAGTAGTCATGCCATAAGGAGGCTAAAAATGGACAATAAAAAGAAGCTTACTCACAATTCCGGCGCACCTGTTGCTGATAATCAGAATGTTATGACAGCAGGTAAAAAGGGACCCATGCTCATGCAAGACGTATGGTACCTTGAAAAACTGGCTCATTTTGACCGGGAAGTCATTCCGGAAAGACGCATGCATGCTAAAGGTTCAGGAGCTTTTGGCACATTTACAGTGACACATGATATTACAAAATACACAAAAGCAAAAATATTTTCCGAAATTGGTAAAAAGACTGATATGTTTGCCCGTTTTTCAACAGTAGCCGGTGAACGTGGCGCTGCAGATGCAGAACGTGATATTAGAGGTTTTGCACTAAAATTTTATACCGAAGAAGGAAATTGGGATTTAGTCGGAAATAATACGCCGGTATTCTTTTTGAAAGATCCCCTCAAGTTTCCCGATTTAAATCACGCAGTAAAACGTGACCCAAAGACCAACATGCGAAGCGCAAAAAACAATTGGGATTTTTGGACACTATTGCCCGAAGCGCTTCATCAAGTTACTATCACCATGAGTGATCGCGGTATTCCTTATTCCTACCGTCATATGAATGGTTATGGCAGTCATACCTTTAGTCTTCTTAATGCTAAAAATGAACGAATTTGGGTCAAATTTCATTTAAAGACACAGCAAGGTATAAAATGCCTAACTGACCAAGAAGCGGAAGTTATTGTTGCAAAAGATAGAGAAAGCAACCAGAGAGATCTTTTTAATAGTATTGGGAAAGGTGATTTTCCCAGATGGAACATGAAAATTCAAGTGATGACCGAAGACCAGGCAAAAATATGCACCTTCAATCCTTTTGATCTTACCAAGGTTTGGCCTCATAAAGATTATCCGCTTATGAATGTTGGAGTCATGGAACTTAACCGTAATCCTGAAAATTATTTTGCAGATGTTGAACAAGCGGCCTTCAACCCGGCAAGCATTGTCCCCGGTATTGGTTTTTCTCCCGATAAAATGCTACAGGGTAGATTATTTTCATATGGTGATGCACAAAGATATAGACTCGGAGTCAATCATCATTTAATACCTGTCAATAAAGCACGTTGCCCTGTTACAGGGTTTCATCGTGATGGTCAAATGAGAGTTGATGATAATTATGGCGCAACTCCGGGATACGAACCCAACAGCGATAATGTATGGCAAGAACAACCCGGTTTTAAAGAACCCCCACTGAGTCTTGAAGGCTCGGCTGATCATTGGGATCATAGAGAGGATACCGACTATTATTCTCAAGCGGGAGATCTCTTTAGACTTATGAATAAAGACCAGCAAAAAGTTCTTTTTGAAAATACGGCACGAAACATGGGCGATGCTCCAAAGAAAATTAAACTGAGACATATTAATAATTGTCTTCAAGCCGATAAAGCATACGGACAAGGAGTGGCTAAGGCCCTTGGTATACCCATGAGTGATCTTTAGTAAATAAAGTTGCTGCCTTATGTAAGGTAGATTTCAACTTGTCCCTGCGCCAACTATTAGATCATAATTTATCTTATAAAAAAAAGCCGTCTATATTCGAGACGGCTTTTATACTTATCTTGTCATAAATAAATTGGCTTAATAGTAATTTTACGAGATTACAAATCATTGATTTTGCAGCTATAAATTATTTGTCCCAAAAATAATAATTATTGTTTTTAACCCTTCAATTCATTTTGTATCTTTTTAAGATTCTGTATCTAAATAAGAATGTGAAAAATGAAACAAAATAGCCTATGACCAATAATGATGTATTAAGACGTATTCGTTACCTGTTTGACTTTAATGATCTCAAAATAATTGCCCTTTTTAAATTAGCCAATTACGATGTCAAGAAAGCGGATGTGAGTGACTGGTTGAAAAAAAAGGATGATCCTTTATTAAAAGAACTTACAGATAAAGAGCTGGCCATTTTCCTCAACGGTTTAATCATTGAAACACGCGGAAAAAGAGAAGGTCCTCAACCAGAACCTGAAGATCCTTTAAGCAATAATATGATCCTTCGGAAACTAAAAATTGCATTGGATTTGAAAACAGATGACATCTTAGATCTGTTCGCTTTAATAGATGTAAAACTAAGCAAACATGAGTTGAGTGCTTTTTTTCGTAATCCTAATCATAAATCCTATCGACCTTGCATGGATCAGTACCTGAGAAATTTCCTCACTGCATTGCAAACGAAATACAAGAATAAGTTAGGCAAACATTCCATGGGTAGCACAGACTTATGAATTGGAATCCATTTTTAGAAGGATAATGTCCTGAGCTTACCTGTTTAGTTTCTCTACGTGATGAATTAAAAGAATATTGTAATTATTAACTGCTTACAACAATGTATATGGCACATTGAAACGCGCCATATACTAAGCGTTGATCAAATTTCATCTTAATAAAAAAAAGCCGTCTATATTCGAGACGGCTTTTATATTTCCAGTTCATTTTACTGAATATTATTTTTTCAATGCCTTTAAACCAGCTTTCCCCGCATCCACTTTTCTGATCTTTTCGACGCGAGCCGGTTTCAAATTGGTATCAAATACCTTATTGAGCGAATTCGCTTTCATTGTATTGTTAACCGGTCCAGTAATCTTGGATGAAGCA
>CAYTLV010000275.1:0-2704 GCA_964438445.1 uncultured bacterium
GTAAGTAGTAAGTAGTAAATAGTAAGTAGTAAGTAGTAAGTAGTAAGTAGAATATTTTAAACTGTAAACCTTAAACCTCTTGAGGTAAAATATGCCAAATCAAAAAGTGTTCTTAGATTATATTTTAGAACAATTGGAATCGATCGGTGATGTTAGATACCGAAAAATGTTTGGTGGGGCTACCTTGTACTGTGATCAGAAGGTTGTTGGTTTGATCTGTGATAATCAATTATTTATCAAGCCGACTGAAGCGGGTAAGTCTTTTATTGGCAAAGTAACAGAAGCTCCGGCTTATCCCGGTGCCAAGAACTCTTATTTAATTGATGATATCGATGATAGAGAATGGTTGTGTGAGCTTGTACTTAAAACAGCCGCGGAACTGCCAAAATCTAGGAAGAAATAAGATCGTTACGCGTAACGCGTGACTTGTAACTCGCGAGAAAAATATCAATTATCAAATATATTTTGACCCTTCTCTTATGCTCAGGGAATGTAACTCATGATCGGCAATAAATTTCCTTACCCAATCTGGGTTTGTCTTTGAATATTCCCGTAAAGCCCAGCCAATAGCCTTATTGATAAAGAATTCTTTTGTTCCGCAATTAGCCAGGATCACTTTGCTAAGAAATTCCGTGTCCGTATCGGATTTATATTTTAATTGAAAAATAATAGAGATGTGTTTTAACCAGATATTTTCTTCATTGATCCAGTGTGTTATCACAGTTGTTTTTAATTCGGGATACTTATGATTTAAACATCCTGTCATTACTACTGTGCCATCTACGGAATCCCACCACGATTTGGTGGTAATGAGTTTCTCGATCTTGAAGATATCATTTGTTTCGAGGAATGCCATCAAGGTATCAATATAGTCCAATGCTAGATATTGGAATTCCCTTTCGGGTTGATCCCAGAGTGTCCAAACAATATCCCAATTGATCTTTTTTGTACCTTTTTGCTCTCTCAGGAAATCTTTTTGGAGTTCTGCTCTCACTGGTTTCTGCAAACCCAGATATTCAAATTTATGCTTCATGTAAGCTTTCATGCCAGGTGCTTTCTCGGAATTTCTTGCTTCACGGTAGGTGCTCATGATATCATTAACTGAAATTGTCATAGGTCATCTTTTACTTACTTAAATTAATTTACAATAATTTCGATTATTCTCAACCTTAAACTTGATCTCGTTCTCAACCTCAACCTTAATTTTAAACCTTAAACCTTAAACCTCTTCCATGTATTTTCTTGATAATAAACAACATCCTTATTAGATTATTGGTAATGATACATTAGAAATTAGAGGTGAAATATGAAAAGGACAATAATATTTTTCATGATTTTACTACTGAGTATTTTCTCGTCTTGTAATTGGTTTAATCCGGAGGATGATGACCCACTTGTGATCGATAATACTGAATATAGGCGGGTAACTCCAACATCAGCCAAACTTGGTACTTTATTAATGTTTTTCAGTTTGGATTCTACCGATTATCCACTTGAAGAATATAAGGTACTTTTCACATTAAGTTAAGTCGAAAAACTCAAGCTCAGGAATTGGACAAAGAATTGGCGGGATATGTTGTGGCACAACAATAATTGAAGAGGAAAAGTAAAAATGAAAAGAAAAATTGTTATCTGCACACTCATTGCTCTGACGCTTTGCACAGGTTTAATGTTCGGACATGAGGAAAAGCTCAAATTCCGACCATTTCAGCTAAGTTTCGCCTATCCCTTGGGAACGAATGGGCTAAATGCATTTCAATATACCAATGGAATATCGTTCAACATAGTCTATGGTATGAATGGCGGGCTTTCCGGAGTTGAGATCGGATCGGTCTTTAATTATATTCATTACAATGCTAATGGGGTTCAGATTGCAGGTGTATTTAATGCTATTAGAAAAAAATCAAATGGTGTTTTTATATCCGGTGCTACAAACCTTCATCTTGGCACGATAAAAGGTACAAGTATTTCAGGTGCTTTAAATTTGAGTGGAGGGCACTCAGATGGTCTGTTTATTGCAGGTGGTGCGAATATTCATTTAAGGAGTATGGAGGGCGTTGCAATTGCCGGAGGTTTGAATATAGTATTTGGAGAAGCAGAAGGCTTTACGGTTGCTCCTGTGAATCTTTTCTTTCAAGATTATAGTGGTGTCCAAATAGGCGTGGTCAATGTGGTGGGTGGATTAGACGGTCTTCAGGTAGGTGTGGTAAATTATGTTGGAAAAGATAATGATGCATTACCTATCGGCTTAATATCAGTCGTAAAAGATGGATATTATGAATTTGAATTTTATTCAAATGAATTAGCATTCTTGAATTTTAGTTACAAGATGGGTGTCAAGAAATTCTATAATACCTTCAATGTAGGTTTCTCCAAGCATCAAGGTCGCAATATATACCGTTATGGTATTGGTATTGGGACAAGTCGCCGGGTTGGATATAATCAGTCAGTATCCATTGAAGCCGGAACAGACCAGGTTATCACGGATTGGAATTGGAATGGTGGATTAAGCTTGATCAATAAGCTTTCCATAAATTATCGTTTAAGACTAGGTGAAAAATTTGCATTGGTCGGAGGACCAAGTTTCAATATCTATCTTACCAATGAACAGATAGCTGGAGAATATGGTACAATAAATATTCCCAAAACAGTTTATGAGTACGAATGGACAAATACGAAGTTATTTTCATGGTTTGGATTCAAA
>CAYTLV010000276.1:0-2695 GCA_964438445.1 uncultured bacterium
CAATGGGAAGTTATTCGATTGACTCAAAGAGTAAAAAATTACTTGAGTCAATGAGGTAAATTTATATTTAGCCATTTTGAAAATATTTTCTACAAATGAAATTGAACGGACTATTCAAATATGCCTTGTACCAACTTGGGGAAATTGATAATTCCTTAAATACATTATTTATTGTCAGTTTATCTGTATTCTGGAATAACCAATTTTTGTAATTTGAATAAATCCAATTTTCAGGTTGATCTACTAGATCTTTTCTCACTGGATTCAAGTGAATATACTTGCATAGTTGTATCATATAGGTTTTATCGGTTACTAAAATGTGTTGTAATGGTGAACGGAATATTGGCCCTTTTCTTGAATACTTTTCATTGAAGTATTTCGCATACTTTATAAATGAATAATTGAACAGCTTATATAATTCTACTTCACTATCTTGTCTTATTAGAAAGTGATAGTGATCCGGCATTAGGCAAAAAGCAATAATACTTGAAGGGATTTTCTCTACATTTTCTTCAATTATGTTAATCATAAAATTGTAATCAATATCATCATAAAACAGTTGATAATCATCAATAGCATGATTGTATAAATGAAATATAGCTCCGGGTACGAAATCTTCATGTCGGCATCTCATAATTTGTCCTCCTTGTTTTCAATAAAAATATAATAAAATTTGTAACATAAATCAGTGCTCTATGCTCAAAAACTTGAGTCAAGCTGATATTTGTGTTTTACATCACAGATTATTTTCCTAAACTTGGCTCAAGTTACAACTAATTATTATCCAAGGAATTGAAAATGAAAAAAAGTCTAAGTTTACTCATCCTTATACTCATAAGCCTTAATTTTCTATTTGCTGTTGGTGCTGAAGGAAAAACAGAAGTTAATGTATTGGCTAAAACTACAAAAAGCTGGAACGGCGATAATTTACCGAGATACTCAAAAGGTAAACCTGAAATTACCATATTACGGATCTCAATTCCTCCCCATACAGACCTTGCCTGGCATGAACATCCTGAGATCAATGCCGGTGTGATGATCTCCGGTGAATTAACGGTGATCACAGATAAAGAAGACACCTTACATTTGCAAGCAGGTGATCCTATCGTGGAAGTGGTTAATACGTGGCACTTTGGTAAGAACGAGAGTGACGAGGCTGTAGATATTATTGTGTTTTATGCTGGAATTAAGGGGAAAGCTGTTACGATACTTGAAGATAAGAAGTAAGTATAATATATTTATTGACTCAATCGGATTTATCACCATTGAGCCAATCAAATTATTTTCCATTGCCCCAATCAGAAAATATTTCATTGAGGCAATGGATTTTTTTAGCCTAGACTAATTCATTTAAACATACACTTTGTTTTCCTTGACCCATTTTCTTAAATTATCCCATGGCTAAACATAAAGATCAATTTAAATGCTCCGCCTGTGACGGACTGACCGCCAAATGGCAGGGACAGTGCCCGCATTGCGGAGAGTGGAATACCCTTGAAGCGTATGAGGAAGTTATAACTTCTTCTAAACGAGTAAAGGCGGCGGGTTTCCCACCTCCTTTTTATTCATTATCCAATCCTTCTGAACCTTCTCGCTATGCCAGCGGTATCGAGGAATTCGATCGCGTGGTGGGCGGCGGACTCATGGAAGGTAGTATCGTTCTTCTTGGGGGAGATCCCGGAGTAGGGAAGTCTACCCTCGCTTTACAATTATGTAAAGAATATGTCGAAAAAAATATCAAGGTCTGTTATTTCTCTGGAGAAGAATCAGTCGGACAGCTGGCCCTACGTGCTAAACGACTGGGTCTGCAAAATGATGACCTCAAGATTTCTAATGAAGTAGAATTAAGTAAAATGCTGGCCGGACTCGAATCGGAAAAACCTCAAGTGGCTATTATCGATTCAATTCAAACAGCTTATTCACCAAATTTAGATTCTTTACCCGGGTCACCCAATCAGGTCCGTGAATGCGCTTCCGAACTTATGACACTGGGTAAAAAGAAAAATATTACCATTATTTTGATCGGCCATATCACGAAGAGTGGTGTAATTGCCGGTCCTAAATTACTGGAACATATCGTGGATACGGTTCTGTATCTCGAAGGTGATAAACAACATTACTTTCGCATTCTTCGTTCGGTCAAGAATCGTTTCGGAGCTACGCACGAGATCGGTATTTTTGAAATGAAGCAAAATGGATTAAAGGGTATTATTAATCCCGGTGATATATTTTTAAGTGAGAGAAAAGCAGGGGCAAGTGGGTCAGTTGTGACTTGCGGAATGGAGGGCTCTCGTCCTCTGTTGGTTGAAATTCAAGCTTTGGCAGCAAAAGCTGCTTACGGAACGCCTCAACGACATGCCAGCGGAATTGATCAAAAGCGACTTCAACTCCTGCTCGCGGTGATGGAACGACGGATGGATATCCCCGTGTCTCAGTATGATATATTTGTTAATGTGGTGGGTGGACTCAACATTAAAGAACCGGCAATGGACCTTCCGGTTATTGCGGCAATTTATTCTTCCATTAAGAGTATACCTTTACCCGAGAATGCCTGCGTGATCGGTGAGGTTGGACTCACCGGTGAAACGCGATCGGTAATGCGGATTGAACAACGCGTATCTGAAGCTCTTCGCATGGGCTTTGATCGTTTGATCTTACCGACATCGGCGAAGAAAAAGATCGGTGATAAAACGGA
>CAYTLV010000277.1:0-2672 GCA_964438445.1 uncultured bacterium
TATATCAGAAATCATTGTCAAGCTGTAAGCGGTGAAATTACGTAAAATAGAATACAGCTATTCATTCATTACCCAGCTTAAAACAATAAGTAAAAAGAGTTCGGCTTAATCAATTGATAATTGACCCTTCTTCGCCCTGAATGGGCTACGCAGGGCAGGCAAAGGACAATTGACAATTAACTTCGAATGTTCATGATTCGATATTCATTTCGCAAAGACTCAAAACCCCGATTGTTCATACCTCCCAATACTCCCCGAATACGCTTTACTTTTGCCCTATCTCATTGTATATTAGGCGGCTAAAACGTAAAGGAGCAACTGTGAAAATTAATTTGAAAGAGATTTCTTCAATCGAACGCGAAATGGAATTTGAACTTGCATGGGAAGACATCGAAAAAGATCATTCAAAGTTTGTTAAGAAATTTGCAAAAGATATTACTTTTCCGGGTTTCCGCAAAGGAATGGTTCCAATGAATATATTGGAAAAGAAATTCGGTCCTCAAATAGATTATGATTTCGTCAATGATAAATTCAGCGATTATTATGGTACTGTTTTGGATGAAAAAGACTTGAATCCTGTAAGTCAACCTGAGCTGATCGATCTTGATTTTAAGAAAGGCACGCCGCTGAAACTTAAAGTAAAATTTGAAGTGATGCCGGAATGGGATATGCCGAAATATCAAAACGGTTTCCCGCTTGAAGAACTCAATTATGTTATTGAAGCAGATGATATTGATGAATCTCTTCAACGCCTTCAGGAAAATGCAGCAGAAGTTAGAGTTGTCGAAGAGGGCGCAAAAAACGCTTACCATCTTGTAGCCAATGTTCAAGAACTTGACAACGATGGAAAAGTCATAAATGAATCTAAAGACAGCAAAATTGCTTTGGGTAAAGATCCCTTTGATGGTAATACCGAAAAAGAACTGATCGGCGTAAAAGCAGGCGAAACACGTACTATCACGCTGAAGACAGATGAAGATGTTGATCATAAATTCAAACTTGAAGTCACCTCGGTAGAAGAACATATATTACTGGAAATAAATGATGAATTTGCACAGACTGTTGATCCGGATGTCGAAGATCTCGAAGCGTTGAAAAATAAAATTAAAGAAGAGCTCGTGACATATTGGAAACGCCAGACAGACAGCCGCTTGGAAGAACAGATCGCTGACTTCTTTATTGATGAGCTCAAAGATGTTGAATTGCCAAAGACAGTTGTGGAAGAACAGGCAAAGAATATTTATGAAGATATTAAAAAACGCTATCCATCAGAACAGGCAATGGATGACAAAGCCGTTCTTGAAAATTATAAAGAGTCTGCCGAAAAAAGCTTGAAATGGCAGCTCGTTAAAAGTAAGATCGTCAAAGACAATGAGATCAAAGTGGAAGATGAAGATATCAATGCAAGAATGACAGAGATGTTGAAAGACGTTAATGAAGAATTGCGTGATAGCTATAAAAAATATTATGAATCTCCACAGATCAAAGACCAATTGCATGATGATGTTATGAATGTTAAGATCATGGATCACATCAAATCATTTGCAAAAATGAAAACCAAAAAGGTAACGCGTAAAGCACGCCTGAAGGAAATGGGTAAATGAATTTAGTTCCTATGGTCGTAGAGCAAACCGGTCGCGGTGAGCGCTCTTACGATATTTATTCACGTCTCTTAAAAGAACGCATTGTGTTCATCAATGGTGAGATCAACGATCAGGTGAGCTCTTTGGTGATCGCTCAGCTTCTTTTTCTTGAAGCGGAAGATCCCGATAAAGATGTAAATATTTACATCAATTCGCCGGGTGGTGTTATTACATCAGGACTGGCCATCTATGACACGATGAATTATATCAAGCCGGATATCATTACTATCTGTGTGGGGCAAGCGGCATCTATGGCCGCGGTTCTGCTTGCAGCCGGAACGGCAGGTAAACGTTTTGCTTTGCCACATGCTCGTGTTATGATCCATCAGCCATTGGGCGGTACACAGGGACAAGCTACTGATATCGAGATCCATGCTAAAGAAATACTTTCCTTGCGCTCGACCCTCAATAAAATACTCAGTGATGCCACCGGCCAGACCTTGAAAAAAATTCAAGATGACACCGAGCGTGATTTTTTCATGTCTGCCAACGAAGCAAAGGCTTACGGCATTATCGATAAAACTATCAAGAAGAAAAAATAATGGATAAATCCCCAAAGATCTGCCATTTTTGCGGCAGACCCGATGAAGAAGCAAATATCTTGATCAGCGGAGCTTACGGCGATACTTATATTTGTGACGAATGTATTGAAGCTGCTCATAAGATCATCCATGCTTCGGAAGATGTTGATGTGTCTTTTGAAGAATTGGATATTAATAAATTCCCAACACCTTCACAGGTTCATGCTGAGTTAGATCGATATGTGATCGGACAGGAAAGCGCAAAGCGTTTGGTATCTGTCGCTGTTTATAATCATTATAAACGCATTCGCAATCATCAGTCGAATGAAGATATTGAGATCGATAAAAGTAATATACTTATGCTGGGTCCCACCGGTACGGGTAAAACCCTTATCGCGCAGACCCTAGCCCGTCAATTGCATGTTCCGTTTGCCATTGCCGATGCAACGGTATTAACTGAAGCGGGCTATGTGGGAGAGGATGTCGAGAACATTCTTGTACGTCTTTT
>CAYTLV010000278.1:0-2667 GCA_964438445.1 uncultured bacterium
GGTTGAATCCTGATAATTCGTGATATTCTTTTAAACTTTCCCGCATATCTTCACTTGGCGAAAGACACTCATACCCAATATCTGTCAAATTCAAGAAAATTTCAGCACACCGTTCGCATTGATAATGAGCTGCAATGTTGATTGGGGCTTCATCGCACAAACTATCTTCAAGACACCGTCCGGTCATTATTCGCGATTCAACATCATTGTGAGGGTATCTGCTTCTTGGAAATTTAATACAGAGCGATCCAATATCTATTAATTCCCCACAACTGCAACACCGTTTTCTTCGGTGCGTATCAAGCAGGGTAAAGTCGGCTGTATATTCAGCATAATACCATTCACCGGCATCATACTCGTAATCATAATCACAACTGCATGAAAGACTCATTTTTTACCTCTCTTCCATTTATCTCACTTTTATCTCACTTTTTTTCTATATCCCAAAAAACCAACTCTCCGAATTTAAACGCAAAAAGGGCGGTTGACCCTGGGAGCGTGTGAAGGTGTTGCTCTCATGGTGCTGTTTTTTATTATTAAATTTACGGAACGGATACGGAACGACCGCTTTTTCGTGTCCAACTGTATTTTCTTATTAGGAGACAACCTCGGACAATTGTCTGGAATTAAAGCCTCGCAATCATCTTCAGATATCGTTTGCATTAATTCGTCACAAAAAACACCACAACCAAAAGAGTCATTTGGTCGAGAATCACTACATTCGTTACATCGCGTTATTAAAAAACTATTCATAGAGCCCCCTAACATGTTGATCACCGGTCCCCGGACTATTCTGGGGCGGCAAATTGGTGAAGCGGGGGAGAATTAGCAAACTCCCCCTGCCGGAATTTCACCGGCTGCTTCTTGCTAATTGTTTTCCAAAAGGATTTTACCGTCGAAATCAATGAATTTTCCCATGCTCCACGCTGTACTAATATATCCCACCATGTTGTCGTCACTATGGTTTCCAACAACAGTACCCTTTCCGCTGTATTCAAAAAGAATAATGGTACCGGTTTCAACTGATTTCATTAACTTCGGGAACGGTTTTTCTAAAGATTTATCAGTAACTATGGATTTCATGATTTCTCCTTTTAAAAGTTGAGCCTCCGTACCAATAGGAGGCTCCGGGCGTTACCCGCGTGTTACATGGCGACCCCCTTTGGCACTATTGCCGTTGGAGTAAAAGATAGGAAATAAAAATTAGCGACACGCGCGGACTTTCACCAGCTACCCGGTGCGGTGTTGCTCCCGGAAGGCTTTAACTGTGTGTCGCTAAACTGGTTTGCGGATAGACAGGACTCGAACCTGTGACCTGCTGTCTTGACTGACATGCCCGCTGCTCTACCATCTGAGCTACTATCCGCAAATTTTCAAAGAACCACATTCCTTCTACGCTCCAAAGCGTCCTTAATCAGTTGTCAAATTTCTTCGGGCATACCGTCTTGTCATTTGATTTTTAATTAATTATAGAAATTTCTTTTTTAATAGCAATTTCAAATACTTTATCTGCTCCATTTTTAATATCAATAATAGGTGCTCGTTCATCAGATACTGAAATGATTTGCAAATGTATTCGTTCCGAAATTTCTTTCATCATTTGAATTGCATTTCTATTTTCAATTATTCCTTTCAAATGTTTAAATGGTTCATCTAGTCCCAAAATCGGGCGAGTTTTTTCTTTTTGCATACACCAAGCAGCTACTCGTAAAGCAAAGCCTGCAACGTCTGCTGCTCCTAATCCTGTGCTATCCATTGGGTCACGTGAAAATCCATTTCGTACAAAATAAATATCACATTCTGTTTTATTTCTACGAGTAACGAATTCAACTGTAACAGTATATGGATCAGCAAATACAGCTTCCATTGCCATTGTCGTTAGATTAGAGATATGGAATTGTAATTGCTTTTGCGTATCCAATCCTGTCTGCTTAATGATTTCTCTGGCACGCTCCCACCTTATTTTGTCCCTGTTAGAAGCTGTTAGACGCTCACCATAGCCTTTTAATTCGTTTGTAAGGGTTTTATGTGTCCCTTTTAATTCATCTACGGCAGAGCGTAGTCCTTGGATTGATTTCATTTTGGTGTTTCCTTTTTCGGCCATTGAAATAGAATGCCTTCGTCATTGATCACCACATTTTCTAATACAATTTTGTGGCTAACAATGGGGAATGCCTTTGTTCGTTTAAAAGAAAACCGGTGAGATGATTTCCCAAATGCATTTTCGCTTACTTTTCTGCCTAAAGGGTGATTTACTCTTTTAATTAATCCGTATTCTTTGCAGTCACTCTGGTGTACATCTACAAAATCCCCTTTTATAATTCTTGCCTCTTTCATGATGTGATTTCCAATATAAAAAACGACACTAAGAGTTGGGCCTCCACCCCGCCCTCCCCCTTTTTTATTGCGATTAATAGAATAACCGAGTTGAGCCTTTATTATTTCCGGATTATTACTTGGCCCGAATCCACTTTTTCTTGACGGTATAACACTTTTAAATTCCATTATCTACTCCCCCAAATCGTAATCTTCTTCAATTGCGTCCATGTTTTTAGTAATCTGATCAGAAATGGCCTGTAATTCATCCATCAGCTTTTTGATTACCGTATCTGCCTTTTTCGGATCTTTAATGCCCTGCTCGGCCAACTGCTCTTCAACTGCTGATAA
>CAYTLV010000279.1:0-2653 GCA_964438445.1 uncultured bacterium
CTGGCGATTACCCCTATTGAGTATTTATTAATTCTCAATAGTATTTTTTGCTATATAAGGTCTGGTTTCTAGCGAGTTTTGCTCTTTTAATTTGGGTATTTTTCTAATCACGGTGACCATACGGCGCCCAAATGGCGCCCATAGTTGTCCAAACATGTCCAGAACTGACACTATTGCTCTTCTTACCTTGCTAAAATATTTTTCCAATATGTAACATAAAAGCTCCCGTAATCGTTTGATTATCAGGAGCTTTAAGGGTACCGAAGACCGGACTTTCCCATAGGGACCCCTTCGGGGGAACCGGCCCTTTTTCGTTCCGACATTCGTCTGAACTACGCAGGGCAAGTACCTTATGTTTATCTCAATAACTCCGAACTCCCTTTCCTCTTCTTTTCTCCCCCTCTCTCCCCCTCTCTCTCCAAGCCCCTGGCAAAGTGATAATTTACAGGGGTTTAGAACTCGCTAGATTACTTATCCATGCAGGTTTTACGGTTTATGTGTACCAAAATGTGGCGGGTGGGAGGAAGAATGTGATTTCTGATACTATGTTATACTTATTCTTTGTTTCTTGCCAAACGAAATCCCAGATCTTTTTCTTTGTGTGACATATTATCGATATAGAGCCTACGACTATAGATTCGGCAATTTTTACGATCTGAATTCCAGCTTCCGCCTTTAGAAATACGTAACAAACCATGTTCTTCAGTCTTAAACAGATCGCTGGTCCATTCGTAAACATTTCCACTCATATCGTAAAAACCAAGTGCATTCGGTAGTTTTGTTCCGACCGGGTGTGTTGTGATTTCACTGTTTTTTGAGTACCATGCAAACATGATCAATTTCTGAGCATTTGCCGTTCCGCTCCAAAAATTGATATTGCCTCCTCCAGATGCCGCATATTCCCATTCTTTTTTAGTGGGAAACCGGAAGCCGTTTGCTCCAAAGTGCCTCTGGATCTTTCCGGGTGCGGATTGAAAATATACTTTGTCTAATTCGCACAGGTCACTCAGTTTATTACAGAACGTTACTGCATCATACCAGGAAATCTGTTCTACAGGAAGATTCTCACCCTGAAAATAAGAGGGGTTATTCCCCATGATGCTTTTATACAAGGTCTGTGTTAACTCATATTTTCCGATATAAGAACCTTTCGGCCTTTGCGGTGTCGCGGGAATTTCTATCATTTCAATATTTGCCATTCGTTGTTCGGGACTTATATAAATATTTTTTTCCTCGATCTTTCTGATGCTCATATCGACATAATAATGTGAGAGCCAACCCGGATTTATCTCAATCACGGATTGCATTGTTTCATTGCCGGAAGAAAAGATCACATCGTATTTTCCCGTAGGAATGTTCTCGGCGATCCATTCGTCTTTTGTTTTATTAAGGACAAGGTTTAATGCGGGAATATCAATTGATAAAACAATGGGTGTGGATTCAATTTTCAAGCGCCCCAATTGTACCTTTTCAATATTCTCTTTTTCTGTAACTGTTATTTTCATAACAAAAGGCTGAACAGTATGTGTATAAATCTCTTCAGGTTTAAGTGTTAACTTCATTTCCTGTGGAGCAAAGCCCTTTTTTGCTGCTTTTATGGTATGCATTCCGGAAGGCAATTGATGAAGAATTATTCCTCCCATCTCGGAAGTAGTAACTCCTTTATAGATACCGTCAAGGAAAATGGCAATTCCCGATTCGGAAACAACCTGAATAGTGGATGTCTCTGAAGAATAACCAAATGTAATGACAAAAATCAACAGAATTACCAAAGCTTTCTTTTTCATTTTGTAACCCTTTCTTTTTCTTCATAACATGCGGTTTCCAAGTTAAATGTATATGTTAAAAACATATATTGTTCTTTTTTAATTAGCAATAGAATAATTGATCTTTGACTTTCCCCTATAAATCAAACAGTCCATTGTGTTAGTGTAATAAATAGCCACGTCCATCGATGATTTTTTTACTACAAATTAGAAAAGCTTTCACTGAAATTGGAAGCCTTAAAATATACGCCATCTAGGACTTTCCCAAAGGGACCCCCGTGGGGGAACCTAGAACCAACGGATTAAGAGTACAGTGTTCGCCCTTTATCCATGCGGGTTATACGGTTCATGTGTACCAAAATGTGGCGGGTGAAATTGAAAAGGTGTTTTTGTAAGCTTTTTCTTGGGATTTAAAGACTAAATTGACCATGTGTAAACACATATTTTTATTTTAGACCTCATAATGTATGAAAATTTTATGTGTTGATTCTACTTGATTTATAAAATACATAGCCTTATTATATGAAGAACGATTAAAAAATAAGAAAGCGAGGTTCCAATTGTATTGGACTTTGCAAATATTTATCAAATTAGATTTGAGTTCAGACCGCGTCTCAAAACCCTATAAGAACTATCCCATAATTCAATATCCTACATAGTACACGCTACTATCTTTCCTAAACATATTGTTGCTAAATTAATTCATCGCTTTTTTCTTAAGCAGAAAACCAAAGACTGGTGTCTGAAAACTAGTGACTAGTATAAGAGGAAAAATCATGTATCATGTAAATAGTAATAAACAATTAACAATAAACAAGCGACATAGATTAGCTAGCCATAAAAAGCAACATTTGCTTTTTTCATTAGTACACCTAATCTTATGTTAG
>CAYTLV010000280.1:0-2648 GCA_964438445.1 uncultured bacterium
TTCTTTTAATTTAATATCCGGAACCATACGTGCCACCAGATCCATTTCATCAAGTAAGAGATCAACCGTCCTAAAGAGAGGTTCTTTATCCAATTGCATATCGCGACAATAAGTAAGGGGAAGGCCTTTCATGGTAACAAGAAGAGAAAGCAGGTTTCCATAAACATTTCCTGTCTGTCCACGTAACAGTTCCATCAGATCGGCGTTCTTTTTGTGCGGCATGAGGGATGAACCCGTGCAAAAAGGCTCCGGAAGATCAACATAATCAAATTCAGCAGTTGAGTATAAGACCATATCTTCTGCAAAACGGGATAGATGCATTTGCATAATGGAAGCAATCGACAATAATTCAATGACGAAATCACGATCAGCCACATGATCAAGAGAATTCTCAGCCACACGGATCTTCAATGCATCATCGGGATCCTGAATACGGATCGCTTCGGTGTATGCGGAATGAGGAATAGACGATCCGGCCAGTGCACCGGCACCGATACGTACCTTAACATGTTTAAGATAATCTTCTATCCGTTCTCTATCCCGATCAAACATGTTGGCATATGCCTTGCAGTGATCGGAAAATAATATGATCTGAGCTCTTTGCGTATGTGTATAACCTATAAATGGTGCATCTTTATATTTCTTGGTTAATTCAAAATATGAAGAAACCAGTTTGGTCAAGGCCTCCCATAATTCTAACGCTGACCTAAAAGCATAGAGTTTGACGTCAAAAGCAACCTGGTCATTCCGTGAGCGTAAAGTATGGAGTTTTAACGCTAGTTTTCCGATGCGTTTTTCAAGCATATTTTGAACAGCTGAATGTATATCTTCTTCATCGGGATCGGGTGAAAATTTACCATCTTTAATTTCAAGCATTAATGCCTGAAGAGCTTCAAGTAAGTTTGAGGACTCCGAATTATCTAATAAATTTGCGCGATGTAAAGCACGAACATGCAAAATAGAGTGTAAAACATCATATTCAGCCAGAACGACATCATAATGGATAGATCTTGAAAAAGTTTCAAAATCAGGATCGATGGGCTTTGTAAAACGTCCGCCCCATAACTTCTTTGCCATTGTAAATCTCCTCGTTAACTGTCATGAAAAGTACAAATGTAAACGTGAAAAGGCAAAAGTTACTTCTGCCTTTTCATTTATACTTCAGTTTTCTTACTTCTGTTTATTTTTCTAAAAACGGCATTGCATATAGATCAATAAATGCTTCTGCGTTTTCGCGGACATATTCATCTTCGTCGCCATACGTTGCCATGCTCATTCTATACATAGAGTAGGGGGTTTCACGTGATGTTACGATCAAATTGCCTTTGTACATTTTCATTGTAACAATCCCGGTGACCTTTTCCTGGGTTTTATCAACAAAGGCTGCCATACTTTCACGTAGACGTGTATACCATAAACCCTGATAAAGCATTTGAGAATATTTAAGAGCAACAATTTCTTTAAAAGCCAGGGTCTCTCTATCTAAAACGACGGATTCAAGATCTTTGTGAGCCTGGATAAGTGTCCAACCGGCAGGAGCTTCGTAGATCTCACGGGATTTGATACCAACAATACGATCTTCGATCATGTCGGTACGACCAATACCATGTTTACCTGCAACTTCATTCAATTCTTCAGTAATATCAAGAAATGACATTTTCTTACCATTTAATGCGATAGGAATACCTTTTTCAAATTCAATACTTACGAATTCGGCTTCATCCGGTGTATCTTCTATCCTATTACACATAACATATGAATCATCAGGTGTTGCATTGGCAAGATCTTCCAAAGCACCGCATTCAACGGCAATGCCCCAGATATTCTGATCAATACTATATATTTTTTCTTTTGTAAGCTTAATTGGAAGCTTTTTCTTTTCCGCGTATTCTATTTCAGATTCGCGTGACGATAATTCCCAATAACGAAGTGGAGCAACGATCTCCAGCTTGGAATCAAGCATTTTAACTGTTACATCAAAACGAACCTGATCATTTCCTTTTGCAGAACAACCATGTCCAACCGTATTTACACCTTCTTCATGTGCGCAATCAACTAGATATTTTGCGATCAAGGGTCGTCCGTAGGCTGTTGCGAGCAAATACTTGTTCTCATAGACCAAGTTAGCTTTTAAACCGGGGATAAGAAAATCTTGGGCTAACTCTTCTCGAAGATCTTTTACAATAACTTTGGATGCACCTGTTTCAAGTCCTCGCTTTTTGAGGTCTTCAGGTGAAAATTCACTTCCGAGATTAGCGGAAAAACAGATAACTTCATCATAACCGTTATCTTTCAACCATGGAATGGCACAGGTGGTATCAAGACCACCGCTATATGCCAAAATAATTTTTTTCTTGCCCATTTTTTGCTCCTTGTTTTACGTGGGAACGAATTTATAATATAATATTTTAAAAATCAATTAAATTGCGCAAAATATTTGATAATTATTAGTGAAATGAATAATTAACCTGTGATAATTTGGTGAAAATAGAATAAATATGCAATATGGTAATTATTGTATTGTTTACCCCGACATATGGAATAATGAATAAAATAAACGCAAAATGGTAAGAATGTAGAGACAAGGCATTGCCTTGTCTCTACTATTGAATTAATTTGATCGTGGTGAATTAATTCTTCCTGATATA
>CAYTLV010000281.1:0-2629 GCA_964438445.1 uncultured bacterium
ATGTTACATCCCCCGAACAAAACTACGGAATGATAGGGTTCAAAGAAGCTGATCCTGATTACTCGCGTTGGACAGAAAGTACAGGTACGGGCAACCTTCAGAGTGTAAAAGGCGATATGGATAATGCCTATTTTTATGCAAAAATTGAACTAGATCAACCCTTACTGCTTAACGATACAATTTGGGTTGCCTTTGATACTTACCGATCGGATCTGGGCGAATCAATATTACTCAATGACCAAAGTATTTCGAACCGAGCTGAATTTCTCTTGGCGGTAAACAATTCTGAAATTTCACCCATGTATGTTACGGAAGCATATGATTTGTTTGGTATTTGGCATTATACTTCTTCAGCTTCTCAGCTTTTCCATTCTATTGCAAGCGACAATGCCTTCTGGAACCCAATTCGATGGAAAACAAATTTCTATGAATGGAGCTACCAGAAAATTGGTTTATTACGCACTGCAAACGAAAATGATACTTACAGTTCCTTGGATGGCGTACGCATCTTGCATGATGAGATAACTTTACGGATCCCCTGGTCCTTGCTCCAGTTTACCGACCCTTCAAGACGAGAAGTAATGGACGATGATAAAAGCACCATCGAACGAGAAGAAGCTATCAGTAATGGGATCAGTCTTAGCGTTAGTTATAAAGGCGAATTACTTGAAACAGAACGATTTACATGGGACGACTGGGATCGACTAAATGAACTTACTCATTATAAAAAGGCATCGTACGATGTTTTTGTAAGCGGAGCGGCAAAAGTCCCCTCTAAACCACAGTAGCGAGAGACTCTTGAACCGACACACTTAATTATTTTGTCAATACTAAAACCTTTTCATTTCCCTGCCTGAAGTGTAAATTGATAGATGTCTAAAATACCTGAATTTACTATAGAAAAAATAAAAGATTCCAACGATATCGTGGATGTCGTAGGCTCATACCTGCCCATGAAAAAAAAAGGTGCCAACTATTGGGCTCGTTGTCCTTTTCACGATGAAAAAACCGCATCGTTTTCCGTTAGTCCATCCAAGCAGATCTACCACTGTTTTGGTTGTGGTGTAGGTGGCAATGTTTTGAATTTTGTTATGGAATATGAAAAACTGAGTTTCATAGAAGCCATCAAACAACTTGCTGAACGTGTAAACATTCCTCTGGAATTTGAAGATGTTTCCCCCCAAGAACAAAGTGATACCGGAAAACTGCGCGAGATGCATGTTCAGGCTATTGATATATATTATCAGGAGCTTTTTAAACCTTCAGGGAAAATTGCTTTGGATTATTTGCTTTCCCGAGGACTTAGTGAGGCAACCATTCGGGCTTTCAAGTTGGGTTATGCTTCGGAATCTTGGGACCTATTGGTATCAAAACTTTCTCAGACTTATCCTCCAGACCTGATTATAAAAAGCGGACTTGCTGTGCGATCGGAAAAAGATGGGCGACTCTTTGATCGTTTTCGCAATCGTGTGATGTTTCCTATTTTTGATGACCGTGCCAATGCAGTTGGTTTCGGTGGTCGACTTATGACCGATGACAAGAAGGACGCTAAATATTTAAATTCGCCCGAAACACCCATATATAATAAACGTAAGATTCTTTACGGTCTTCATCTTACCAGGGACAACATTCGTAAACAGAAAAAAGCTATTGTCGTAGAAGGCTACATGGACTTTCTTCAACTCTATCAGCATGGTTATACCAATGTCGTTGCCGGCTCGGGAACAGCCTTTACAGACGAGCATGCGCGGCTATTGCGGCGTTTTGCCGACGAAGCCATCTTGTGTTATGATAGTGATAACGCCGGACAAAAAGCGGCGGTAAGGACTGGGTTCTCTGTCTCATCACAAAAATTGGAATGTCGTGTTCTTGTTCTACCCGATGGCGAAGATCCCGATAGCTATCTTCAAAAAGAAGGTGCTGAAGGTTTCTTTAAAAAAGAAGCTTCAGCTTTATCGTTCTTTGATTTTTTACGACAATACTATCAACCGACCACCATGTCGGCAAAAGTGAAATCTGAGACTATTACTCAATTACTTGAAAATATTCACAATTTTTCCGATCCTGTTTACCGTGAAATGTTTGCCCGTGAGATCGCAAAATTGTTTCTTGTAGATGAACAAACCCTACTTACTCAATTGAATCGGCAAAACCGTCCGGGCCGCAAAGCGGAAAAAAATATTTTCATGGGTGAAAAACCAAAACAATTTAAAAATCAAGGTGAGTCAGCCGAATATTTTTTGCTTCAACTTTTAGTAAATGGCAATTTAACGGTTCGCAAAGCCGGCGTAAGATATTTATCACCCGTCTTATTCAAACATCCTTTTTTGAAGCAAGTACTCGATAGTATTCTTCAAGTATTGGAAAAAAACATATCCATTATAGCCGGTCATATTCCCGATAAAATTCAAGACGACAAGATCCGTAATTTTATCATTAAACTTCTGATGGAAGAACAAAATTTAAAGAACCAAGAACAGATATTTGTAGAAAGTCTTAAGCAAATCGAAATGCAAATGCTGAAAGATGACTACAATGAACTCACGGAAACACTTCGAAGCGCAACAGCAGAAGAAATAGCAGATATTATGAAAAAACAAATGGAGAATATCCAACAACGCAAACAACT
>CAYTLV010000282.1:0-2578 GCA_964438445.1 uncultured bacterium
GGTAAGGAAATTGGGTAAAGGATAGAAGCCCGATTTAATATTGTCATGACGGCAACATTAACAAACATAATAAGCAACTCTCCCAAACGATAAACTATAAACGATGAACGATAAATGATGAATGATGAACGCCTGCCGGCCGTAGCCTTGGCGAAGGCTGGATGAACGATAATTTGGGCGCTGAGCACTGAGCGCTGAGAAGATGAGATAATAAATTCTCATCAAATTGACTCATCAACAAATAATTGTGTCGTCGCGTGGTGCTTATATAACGATGAACAATGAACGCGTAAGACTATCCACAGATTTCGCTGATTTCCGCAGATTCAATTCTTAAGGGTCTTAATCTGTGATTATCTGTGTGATCTGTGGATGTTTTTTGATTTTTTCTTACAATTGTCAATTGTCCATTTTTAATTATCAATTGATTAGGCGTCGGAGCGAGGCGCTTTTGAATATTTTGCCTGTAATAAATAATTCATCATCCATAATCCATCATCCATAATCCATCATTTCCCATCCCATCACTTATTCGGCAATATAATAAGTTTTGTAAATTAATAAATATCTTGGAACTCTTAAGTTTATTCCCCAAATTTATCTGTAATCAATAATTAAGTCGGTGAATATGCCAATGCATGAAGTCTTTGGTTTTTATGATCAATAAAAAGAGGTGAGCTATGAAAAGGATGTTGAGCTTTTTTCTTGTACTTATTCTGGTTTTGTTTGGCTGTACGGATACGGCGAATAAGAAAATGCCGGCGGTTGGACCTGAAAGCACGGTGAATGTTGCAGCGCACTATTTGGACAATATTTTTATGAATACGCTGAGTTCACTTGAGATCGTTGCGGCGACTCCGGAGGCTAAGAGTGGCAATTGGGAAGGGATCAAACCCTATTTGCAGGAACTGGCCAAGGATCTGCCGGGCGTCTATTTCTTTGTTTTGCCCGATGGAAATTATTATACGATCACCAAGGATTTTACAAATATCAATTTGAGCAATCGTCTGTATTTTGAACCTCTGTTCAACGGTGAGCCTATCATCGGGTTTCCTTTGTACAGTCGCTCGTCGGGTAAACGGAGCGGTTTAATGGCAGCTCCCATTGTGGTTGACAATAAAGTCATTGGCGCTTTGGGGGCGTCTGTTTTCCTCAATGAACTTCATATGGAAGTGAACAAAGATTTCGACCTGCCTTCCAATTATATTTGGTATGTTTTGGACTCCAAAGGGAATACCATGCTGCAAAATGAAAGTGATTTCATTTTTATGAATGCCATGAAGGAGGGATCTCAGTCTCTGCAAGATGCACTCAAAATTGCTTTAAATAAAGATAGCGGCATGATGAAATACGAAATGGGCGGAAAAAAGATGGCTCATTATAAAAAATTACCGAATTTGGATTGGTGGCTGATGATAGCGAAAATAGAAAGCAAGGTCGTTGAGGATCCACTGCATTTGACACTTTCGCTGGATCGATTTGTACCCGAGCTGAAAGAAAGTTTGCATAAGATTGATGCATCTCTGGCTGAGACCATCAAAGAGGTTGATCCCGATCTAACAAGTGAAAAGGAGATCAGGAAGCTTCTAGTCGCTACACTTGAGGGCAATCGCGATATCGTAGAGTCCAATTTCATTACGCTTGAAGGAATTTTGCGCTACATAGAGCCCGCTGACTATAAGAATTTTGAAAATGCCGATATAAGTATGCAAGATCATGTGATCGCCCTGCGTAAGGACTCTAAACCCGAATTCAGCGGTGGATTTATGGCTGTTGAGGGATTCCTGGCAGTCGATCTGGCTTATCCGGTTTATGATAAGAGCGGAAAGCTCTTCGGTTCGGTGTCGGTTTTGATCCGTCCCGAATTATTGATTGAACCTCTGCTAAAGAAAAGCAAGATACCCGAAGATTACGAACTTTGGATCATGCAGATGGATGGAATGATCATTTATGATCAGGATCCGGACGAGATCGGGAAGATGCTTTTCAGCGATCCGGCCTATGCGAAGTACGAAAGCTTACTTGATCTGGGTAAAAAGATAGTGGCTAAACCAGAAGGAGAGGGCTCATATACCTTTCTTGCACCCGGAAGCACTGAACGGACCGTCAAAGAAGCCGTTTGGAAGACCATTAAGATCCATGATAGGGAATGGCGGGTTGTGTTGGGATATAGACCGTATAAGAAGTAGGCGGTATACACTAGGCAGTAAGCAGAAAGAACAAGAAGTAAACTGTAATCAGCGAAGAGTGACGCGTAAGACGTGAGACGTAATATATTTTGTCATCCTGAACGGAGTGAAGGATCTATTCATGGTACGTATAAGAAAGTAGGGAATAGGGTATAAGGTATAGGGTAATGCGCTGAGCGCTGAGAAGATGAGATAATAAATTCTCACCAAATCGACTTATCGCCAAATAATCGTGTCTGAGCGATGCGCTTATATAACGATGAACGATAATCTGGGCACTGGGTAGAAATTATGCAAAAAGCGAAGCTTTTTGCGCCTGATCCCCCAAAGAACTCTGTAGAGACGCAGCCCCGATCCCGATGCTTCGGGGCGTCTCTCTTATTAAGATT
>CAYTLV010000283.1:0-2574 GCA_964438445.1 uncultured bacterium
GCCAGGGAATATTATATCACGAATTACGATATCCCAGAACATTGGGTTGATGATGTATTTGATCCGGAAACTATTCTGGCAGATTCTATCTATGAAGCAAAGATAGATCTTTGGTCGGATGATGTTAAAAACATGAAAACCGGGGCTGAAGTCTTTATATTTGACGAGTGCTATAATGGACAATTCTACATGCCTAACTATATTTCAGGGACACATCTTTTCGGTGATGGCAATGTCATAGCCGGTGTTGCAAACTCAGTTAATGTCCGTCAGGATATCTGGGCAAATGAAATGCTTGGACTCTTAAAATACGGTGTTCCGATCGGTGAATGGCATCTTACAAGAACCTATTTGGAATCACATATCATTGGTGATCCGACTTTTCATTTCAAAGAAAATAATTCTAAAGCAACAGCAGCATCTTATAAAAAGTTACTTAGATCCAAAGAAGCTTCATTAAGAACCTTTGGTGTTTATAAAATGACTAAAGAATTGGGATTAAAAGCTGAGGCAACACTATTGGATATCTATGGGAATGATGCATCAGCCAATGTTCGACTTGAAGCCCTAAAATCTCTAGCTACTTTAAGAACTCCCGCCTTTAGAAAACTCCTTGCAACAAGCATTAAAGATCCCAGTGAATTGATCCGTCGCATTACCGTTAATTGGATGGGCAAGATCGGCGATAAAGGGAATATTCCTCTATTGGCAGATCGCATGGCAAATGATATATCAGAACGCGTATCTTTTTCAGCTAAAACGTCTCTCGATCTTCTCTTTGCACATCCCTGTGCAGATGATTTTCTTGAAAAGATCGCTCTTGATAATGATCTTGATACAGCCGTGGTCAATCACCGCTACCGTCGCGCACAAAGCTGGCTGTATGATGAAATCTTGCCTACGATCACAGATACAAGTCTAACTGCTAAGAAACGTATGTCAAAGATCAGAACTTTCCGGAATTACAATTTTACACCCGGTGTAAAGACCCTGATCGAAATAGCGCAAGATAAAACTGATGATCCCCTTGTTCGTAAAGGAAGTATCGAAGCTTTGGGTTGGTTCGTCATGAATCCGAACTACAAAGACCTGATCTCAGAATTGCAGGTACTGACCACATCTGAAGTTCCTGAAGTTAAAGCCGAAGCGATCAAAAGCATTAAGCGATTGAAAGCGGGAGCAAACCTTGTGATCACTCCTTAATCAATTGATAATTCCCCCTGCTTCATTAAAACTTTGCAGGGCATGCGAAGAATAATTGACAATTTAACTCGCAATGATCAATTGAATTTATACTACCCTGACGAAAGGAGGGGTTGAACCAAAAATAGCCCGGCATGAAATGCCGGGTTTTTGTTTTTATCTAAAAAAATCAACCCCGAACGAAGTTGCCTGCCCTGTGTATCCGTCAGCTGACGGAGAAAAGGGGAACAGTTGCATAATAATAGAACTTAATTCTATATAAAATTACAACCACAGCGTGGTTGAATAAAAAGAGTAAAAAGGCAAGACCTTTCAGCTCGATACGATCCGTCAATTGACGGAAAGGGGTGCTGGATGGTCGAAAGAAGTAAGTAGAAAGTAGTAGAGAAAAGAAAAAAAAGAGGGTTAGAAGGTACGAAAGTGGAATAAATATTATAATTTTGTTCAACCCTTCCACAAGGTCAGGGTTATTTTACTTTAGATCATGATGTCCCGGGGTTTCACCCCGGGTTATTATCATGTTCAAACCCTCGATAAACTCGGGGTTGCAAGAAAAAGGAAGAGCGGGGACTTATACTGTTATTTGCCCCCTTCCGGGGTCTAGGAATATCGAATAATGAATGTTGAATTATAAAGCAAATATTTTTCTGTTTTATGAATAACCCAGGTTTATAAGCTGGGGTAATTGGTAACCAAAATTCAGGCTTTAGCCCAGAATACTGGATATATATTCAACCCCGTCGGGGTTGGAAATATGGAAATATGCAAGTTTATACTCTTCTTTGATCCCTTCGGGATCTAGAATAAAGAAACAAGCTCCCAGAAACAAAATAAAACAGATTTCAGAGTGCAAAATTTTGATATATTATTTTGTTCATACTCCATACTCGATTTGCGAGCTTATGTGAAATTCCACGTGAGGTAAAAGATGTTGATTCCGTGTGCTTAGTTACTTCGTGGAAATTTTTCATTGTGAACTTAATTATCTTTGCGGGGAAATATATTCTTCTTAGTGTCTTTGTGGTACTTTGTGCCTCCGTGTGAGGTTCTTGCAATTTCGCGCACACCCACGCTGTCCATCAAGTCCATGAATGCCCGTATAGAACTTGCAATTTACTATTTGTAAATAATATTGAAGTTTGTTAGGTTAGCACGATAGATATAATTAATTTTTAGATGAACTGTCAAACACATGCTTTTTGCCTTCGCACATTTTTGAGTAATTTGACAGATTAAAACTAAACGGAAAATTGTATTTTTATGAACTAAATTAAAAACCTCAGAGATAAGTAAAATATGAGCCTGTTTCAAAAATCAGTTGAAAATAAATATTTAAACGATCTTGATTCGATATTAATCGACGAAAAATAT
>CAYTLV010000284.1:0-2571 GCA_964438445.1 uncultured bacterium
GGCAGACTTCGATGAAGCTTTCTTTGAAGTTGAATTGAATGTCAATATGATGGTATGGGCTGACGACAGTAAATTTACTGTTGGAACCGATAGTGTTGATATTGCCGGAAACATGAATAACTGGACTTTGGACGGTGATGAAATGTGGATGGAAGATGAAGATGGTGATACTGTTTACAGTTATTCACTTATCGTTGACGAAAACTTCCCGAACCTTGAATGGAAATTCCGCATCAATGGTTCATCGGATGCTGCAACAGCTGAATTCCCTGGCAGTGCACCTGCACGTACATTTACAGTTGTTGGCGATACAAGCTTAACGTTCTGGTATAATGATGATGAACCTGTAGTAGGTATTGCTAATATTCCTATGGAATACGCATTAAATCAGAATTATCCGAACCCATTCAATCCGACAACGACTATTAGTTTTGGTCTGCCGATTGCAGAATACACAACCATTAAACTTTTTGACCTTTCAGGTCGTCTAGTTATGACCCTGGTTGATAGAGATATGCCTGCGGGATATCATGATGTGATCCTAAATGCATCACATATGTCCTCTGGTCTATATTTTTATAGTATCAAGGCTGGTGAATATTCAGCAGTTAAGAAGTTAACATTACTTAAATAGACCTAATTCTGTAAAGGGGTCGGTTTTGACCGGCCCCTTTTTTTATGAAATAACGAAATAATGAAAAATTACCTCTCAAAATTATTATTAATTCTATGTTTACCCATCATGTTGTTATCAGCTGTTTTTAGCGTTGGAACCGAAACTGAGATCGAGGCCATTAATAACCTAACTGCCGGTGATACGGTAAAAGTCCAACCGGGTTATTATTCCAATACCGTCATTAGTTTTACAGGTGCAGGTGCACTTGGCGATTCGGTTATTTTTATGGCCGAAGAACCGGGAACCGTTATATTGAACGGACTATCAAGATTATTATTCAGCGGTCAGTATATTAAGATCAGTGGTTTATTCTTTGTGAATGGCTATTCGACAAGCGGAGATGAAGTTATTGAATTCAGAAGATACAATGTAAGAGCGAATCATAGCCGGATCACGGAATGCGCCATTTTAAACTATAATCCTACAAGCAAAGATACGGATTATAAGTGGTTGAGTATGTTTGGTAAGGACAATCGAGTTGATCATTGTCATTTTGAAGGAAAGATACATAGCGGAACGACATTTGTGGTATGGCTTACCGAAACACAAGATAGGCCCAATAACCATCGCATTGATCATAACTATTTCGGACCTAGACCTGATCTGGGTTACAATGGTGGAGAGACCATAAGAATTGGAACATCGACATATTCGATGAGCAACTCGGAGACGATTGTTGAGTACAATTTATTTGAAAAATGTGACGGTGAAACAGAGATCATTTCAAATAAATCATGTGAAAATGTTTATCGCCATAATACCTTCCTTGAATGTCAAGGTACTTTAACACTTAGACATGGGCGAAGATGCATTGTGGACGGAAATTTCTTTTTTGGAAATAATCAGAGCAACACCGGAGGAATCAGGATTATCGGGGAAGATCATGTTGTTATAAACAATTATTTGCAGGATCTGGCAGGAGCAGGGTATAAAACGGGTATTTGTATTGTTCGGGGAGTTGAGAATTCACCTTTAAACAGATATTATCCGGTTGAAAGAGCTATCATTGCAAATAACACATTGGTGAATGTTCGTTATCCCTTCAATATCAATTATGCCGCCTCAGATGATCAGACGGTAGCACCGGACTCATGTGTGATAGTGAACAATGCAGTCAATGCCGGTTCATCAAATGATGCTGTTGATCTTGATGGCACAGTGACACGTTTTATTTGGGCCGGAAATATATTTTATGGCGATGAGTTGGGTATTAGCAATCCGGGGGGCATAACATGGGAAGATCCTATGTTGACAATGTCCAGTGATGGCATGTATCGTCCTGCTGTAGGGAGTCCACTGATCGATGCGGGTGTTCCTGGCTATATCACACTAGGTGAAGATATAGATGGGCATACACGGGGTGTAAGCTTTGATGTAGGTGCCGATGAGGTGTCATCAGATCAAGTAAAATACTATCCTTTATCCAAAGAAGATGTTGGTCCAAATTGGAATGTAGAACTTGAAGAGGTCACAATGGTTGAAGCAGGTGAAAACACCCTTGCTACAGCTTTAGAAAGAATTGCACCCGGTGATACACTGAAATTGATCACACGGGCAGGGAATTACAGTCTAAGCACTACAATTGAAATTGATGATGAATTTACTTTGATCTCTGACTACGAAGGTGATGATCGACCCGTTGTTTTCTGTAACAGTTCTGATCCCGTTTTTACTATAAAAAATAAAGCAAAACTCTATTTAAATAGTCTTCGAATCGATGGCTATACCACTAGTGGAAGTAAACCTAATTTGATAGCTTCTGCTACCTACACCTCGGGATTGAACGCAGTTCGCCTTATCGCAAAGGATTGTCTGTTTTCTGTGACAGGTGTAACACTTTCCGATGTCTCATGTCTTGAAATAAATCAATACGTGAGAGCAGATAGTATATATTT
>CAYTLV010000285.1:0-2561 GCA_964438445.1 uncultured bacterium
GTGGGGCCGTTGGTAAACGTATTTTATTTCTGCCACCTAACATTGTGAATAGACGTAAACCATTTCCACCTATTGTGATATTAAGTTGTTTTATATCAAAAAGGGATATCATCATCAAAGCTGCTTGCCGCCAACGGAGTTCCACCCTCCGGAGTATATTGTTCTGTCTGCGGGGCGGCCCCCTGCCCATTAATTTGACTTTCCGGGATCGGCGGGGGTCCAGGGCTATCTGCTTTGGTATAAAAAACTTTCACATTACCGCAAATAGGCATCTGCACCTTGGCCTCACGTTCCTCTTTTGACGTTGATTGTGTTATCACGCCATGATCGCCATACTGACTTATGGTTTCCGTGTCGATAAACGCCGTTAAATCACAGTACGTTCCTTTTTGCCCAGCGAAAAACCGTTCTTTATTTAATTTTGTAACATCTAATTTCAAACTGATTCCGATTTTCATATTATTCTCCTCTTTTTTTATTGATGCTCGCCATAAGCGTAGCAAGATGAATAAAGTTTTTAATAAATCGTTTTTTCGCGTGCTGTACTGACAACTTTAAAACCTCGTTGTAAATATCTTCAATTTCTGTAAAATTTGCCCCCCACTTTACAATAGTTTCTTCCCGAACCCGAAACGCTTTTGATTTTTCGTCAAACGCTGAAAAATATATAGGGTCAACTTCATCCATACTGCTATCTGGAAGGTCAAAGCCTCGCTCATATTCAATGGTGCATTTTGCCCGGTCAACTTTATAGCAGGGGGTCCAATCCATTATCTTTGTGATCTGTGATCCTTTTGCGATTTCAAAATGTAATTCATGGTTTTGAAGATTTTTGCCGATAAAGTTTTTCAGCTTCGTAATTACCAACGCACAGATTATTGAATGCTCTTTCGTGTAAATATGATCCAGGGTGAGATACAATCTTGATTTTTCCATTGTACCCTCACCACCACGGGCAACCTTCTGATCGGATCGTTTTTGAATTGCAACCACCGCGACACCTTCATCAAGTGCATCATAAATACTTCTAATATTACTTGATATTTTAAAATATTCCCCTTCAATTTCTTCCAAATAATCAATACAGGTTAATCCATTTGGATTGTGGTGTTGGACCGCTCCGTCAAAATCATACGACTTGGAAGCTGCTTTGATTGATTCCCAGGCAGACAAAGGCTCATTGAAACGTTTTAATCGTGAAACATATTCACCTGACCCCATTTCCGACATAAGATACATTTTATTATATTTCTGTTTAAGGTTCAGGCGGAGAGTATTTAAGATAAAAGCAGTTTTCCCGGCATTGGTTGAACCGGCTAAAACGATAATTGCTTTGGGCGGTATTAAAACGGATTGATGTAAATTAAAAGGAAGGATGATATTAAAAGATTCTTCAGGGGCCGCGTTGACATCTATAAAATCAATTCCGGCATTAATAATATGGTACTTTCCCGCCACTGATTTATCTCTTTTAATTAGATTTCTGTTTATACCCACACATAAACACTTTGATCGATTATTTTTTTCGGTTCTTGTGAATAAACCAAATTCAATATCAATGTCTCTTGTAGTGAATGAACCGCTTGAATTTCTTATAAATTCATTTATAAGTGCTGCTAAATTATAGTTTGATTCTGTTTTATCGTTTTGGGAGTCTTGCTTACTTTGCTTACTTTTTGAGGAATCTTGCTTACCATCTGAGGAATCGCGCTTACTTTCGCTTACTAATCCCACTTTGCTTACTTTGCTTACTTTGCTTACGTCATCATTAAACGCATCCGTGTCACAATAATATCCCATGTCATTGTTATTATTATAATTGTTTATATGATTGTATTTATCCTCTATTTTTATTGGTGACGTTTTACCATGAGCCAACCCGTCCATGATTGTTTTCATTGCCTGCTTAATATTTTTTGCGCCGGATGCCTGAACAGCAGATTCAAGATTTGATATTGCAATTTGTTCATCGATAAATTCAGGGATAAACCCCCCAATCAGTCGGGAAGATTTTAATCTTATATGATGTTGGCTACCGGCAGGGCTTTGGGATATTTCGGTGCAAGCAGACATTAATACTTTTTCGCCATATTTTGCCTTCCATCCATTTTTTTGATACTCAGGAAATATATATTCAGGAATTTTCTTTTCTGGCGGGGACCATTTTTTAATATTAAAAAAATCAGGGGCAGGGTTTTCCCATAAATCAGGGTCATAGGAAACGAATGTTAATCTTGAAATATCCTTACATGATGGGTCAGTATCCAATCCGTAAATATTTTTAAAATACCACTCAACAGAATTATATAATCTTTTTATGTCATTATCCGTTGAAATATCCTCAGCCCGTATTCCACATTTAAGACCTTCTCCGCTTGGAGACCTAAAAATAAACCATACATTGTGATCTTGTTTAAGAAGTTTAAAAACTGTCTCGACATCTTCAAGGTGATCAAAGTCAGATATAATAAACCCCGTTGCTGTCAAAACTTGTTCTTTATTCCGCTTTTTAAATTCCCCGGCGAACGTAACCCCGGGTAATTTTTTTTTATATTCTCGGT
>CAYTLV010000286.1:0-2559 GCA_964438445.1 uncultured bacterium
TGATCTTTTCACTTTGATTTAAGATATCTAAAATTGTATCATCTATATGAGCATTAGCGAAACGTGGGTCTGTGCTAACCCATTGCGCCAAATCGGTTCGAGAGCGATGATAGCCGATGCGCTTGGTTATGCTTTTTATCTCTTCATTGGAAAGTCCATATACTTTAGCTACTTCCCTTACAGCCGAGCGCGGTCGCAGGAATACTTGCGAAGACACCATCGCGGTGCGCGTTAATTTATATTTTTTAAAGATTGATTCAAGGATATCGTCGCGCTCGTCCCAAGGGAAGTCGATGTCAATATCCGGCATATTTTCACGCTCAGGATGAATAAACCGTTCAAACTGTAAATTATATTTGATGGGATCAACCTGCGTAATAAATAGGGCATAGCTCACAATTGATGCTGCACCGGAACCGCGCCCGATTGTGGCACGTGTTTGCTTCACGATGTCATGTACAATTAAAAAATATGGTGCAAACCCTTTTTCACTAATGAGTGACATTTCGTAATCAATACGTTTTTCGACTTTATTGGACAAATTATACCCGTAACGCACCTTTGCTCCAGCTTCCACTAATTGGCGTAATTTTGTATTGGCTTGATGTGTGTTTTTAAGTGATAGATTGGGGAAAATGGTATTTATAAAATTCCATTCGGTTTTGCAGCGCTCGGCTAAATAATGACTATTATTGATTGCCTCCAAACTGTTTGGAAAAAGCTGGACCATATCTTTTTCGCTGCGAAACCAATGCTGATCACTTTTTACTTCTTGCGGGTCAAGTTGTGATAATGTTGTGTTATTTTCAATTGCTTGTAAAATAAGGTGAGTTTTTTGGTCTTCCGGTTTAAGAAAATACACATCGCCCGTAGCAACAATCTCTAATTTGAATTTTTTAGATAATTGTTGCGCTCGTATTTCCGTTATGCCAGGACGCAATTCTACAAAAAGATTAGTATCGGGAATAAATTGGCAAAGTTCACTTAATGATTCTTCTTGATGTGTGATAAAAAATAAGCCGGAATATCCGGCTGATAATATTTCTGACATAGATTGTTGGTCGTCATCATGTACTTTAGATATTGCACGGCAAAGATTCTCGTATCCATTTTGATTCTCTACTAAAAGAATAACATCGTCTTTAGCGGTAACGATATTTGTGCCGGCAATTGGCAAAACACCGGCTGCTTTGGCATGTTGAACAAAACGGATAAACCCCCACAAACCATTTGTTTCTGTGAGCGCAAGATGTCGCATCCCAAGTTCCTTGGTTTGAGCAAGCAAGGATTGTTGCGTAGCAATTCCACGCATTTGGGAAAAATTGGAATGAACATTAAGGTGTATAAACATACTTGATAGTTAAGAAATAGCAGTAAAATCTTGAGGAAGTAGCTTTTGTATCTTTGATATCAGTTGTGATTTTTGTTTGGGTACATTTCCCAAAGCTGACGCAGAGTGTATGCTGTTAGCTCCATGCTTACGTCGTATTATATCTAAAGCTTTAGATAAATTATTATTTTTGACATTTTCTGTTTCAAAAATTGAAGTTTGATTGGCAAAATAAACAAACCTAGAAACATCAATTATAATAGTACGGATCCGATTGCGGCGATAATTCGCCAGATCAAACAATCTATAGCATGTTTCTACGATTGATCTGTCATTCGTCGCAACAAAAGCATCGTGACGCGCCTTACGTAAACCATCGGTGTAATGGATTTCCAGTTTAACATTTTTTGCAATTTGTTGGCGCTTACGTAATTGAAAGGCAATTTGTTCAGCCATGGTTTTAACAATCGAACGTAAAATAAATTGGTCATTGGTGTCCTTTGGTATGATGACCTGCTCAATAATATGATCTTTTAAAGTTGGAGGACGAACGGCAGATGTGTCTTTGCCCTGTGTTTCACGAGACACTTGTTTAAAATGCTTTCCGAAGATGATAGAACCTTCTTGCGGACTATGAACAATTTTTTGAATATCATTAATCTGATTAAGATATAAAAATTGCACCATTTTTTTAACTTGTGGTAAATGAACAGATGGCAGAATAGGCGATTCCAATGGCGATAGAAAACGCGGTTCTTCGCCGACAGTTATTTCGTTGATAGTTTCTGGTACTACAGCGGTGGAAATACAGCTTACTAATTTATTAACACTAATACCAACAGCGCTAGTTAAGCTGGTTTTATCTGCTATGATATTAGAAACCGACAAACCGGCTTGTTGATAGCTGGGATACAAGTGTTTCATTCCAGTCATATCAAGATAGAATTGGCCGAAGTGAGCGGGCTCTGCTATCGGGGTAAAAGTTGATACTGTTTTATAAATATATGAATTGAGGCGTGTGTACAAAGAACGATTATACGGCATCAGTAAAGCACTGTGGCTCATTTTGCGCGCCATGGATAATTTCATTCCACCATACAATCCCTCTTCTTTTGCTTCGGAAGATACGGAAATAATTGTACCATCTTGTTGTTGAGATGAAATTATAGCAACCGGACGCGTACGCAATGCGGCATCCATCAAACGTTCTGCTTGAAGCTCAAAATCCT
>CAYTLV010000287.1:0-2559 GCA_964438445.1 uncultured bacterium
TATAAAAGACATAAGATAAAACTAACAAGGTAAGAACGCGGACATTAATAGCACCTAACAAGAAGGGTTTTTTATGCTCTTTCGTTGATAAACGCGAGGCAAAGATCAGTTGAAATATCCGTGTTCCACCCAACATAATAGCGGTCAGCAAGCCAAGATGAAACGCTGTCCCGCCCGCTTTGATCAACATAGAAGGAATGATCGTATCAATATCCATGAAATTACTGGCCAGTGCCAAAAAGACTGCGTGCCAGAGAAAGCTATGTACATTTGACCGTGAATTGTGTTCGGAAAGTTCCATGATTCCCTTTGCCATATTGCATTGAATATACAATATTTACATCAATTTTCCGTAAATTTTAATGTGAAAATTTATGACAGGGTTTTCTCATCCGAGATTGGATTAAAAATACTAAAATTATCCAAAGAACGGATCCGTAATGATCTGTCTGCGCGGTATACCTTTTGAACGGAGTTTTTTGATCAATGACCTGATCATGGGGATTTTCCCTGAAATATAGTAATATGCGCTGGGACCATATGCGGTCACATTTTTATTAATGAGTCTTGAGCTTTCATCTTTATCGTACACAAAACTTGCTTTTATTTGCGGATCATTATCCGTGATCGCTTTTAATTCATCTTTAAAAAGGTGCTCGCCTTTGGCCGAATAAATAAGTGATACCGATCTCTTATTCCCTTTTTCAAATTCTTTCATCAGTGCACGGAGAGGTGTAATTCCGATACCACCGGCGATCAATACGACCGGTGAATGCTCATCCTGAAGGGTAAACCAACCGAAGGGACCACGAAGTCTGGTGATATTACCGGGGATCATGGCACGCATATGAGCTTTAAAAGAGCTGGGGTTATCCCCGATCTTGGTTGCGATCTTTAAAATCCCCTCTTCCGGGATGGATGCAATACTAAAACCCCTGAATTTTTTACCTTTGATCGGCTTACCGGGAAATGTAAACGCTGCATGTTCACCTGCCCGCCATGGTTTGAGATCATCACTTTCAAAATCAAATTCATATTGATCATTGGGATGTTGTATTAGCCGTATCAGTCGAATATCTGTTTTCCGGAACAAGCCTCTAAAATCTGAAAGTTTCATCAATCCTCCGTGAATAATATTTTTTAAATACAATAGAAACAGAAAAGTTCAGGAAAACTTTTACTTTCTTATTTGCTGAATTATTCTAGTCTGATTTTATTTCAATGAATTGCTTGAATATCCCAAGATAAACAGTTTCATTTTCGTCAAATTCAATGGTATAGGTACTAAAAAGAACGTAATCTTTACGAACCGTCGCGGATCTCAAGAGTGGTGTAACGATCAAATTTGTAAATACACCTTCCAGTGAACTTTCGGATGCTTCAATAGTCTGGTTATTGATCCATTCGAAAAAATCATCTTTTGATGGATTGGTGATGATCATGGAAATAATAATGATGATCAATAATATGCCGGGATTTCTTTTTGGATAATATTTGCGTTTTTTATTCATGGAGGAATATAGGATTATCTTTCTTCAAATTCAAAGATAAGATCGCGATCGGGCATATAATTTTTTCATTGCCAGAGGTAAAGACGTTTACTTTCCAATTCGATCGGATTATCGGGTTCAATGGATTTATGACAGATTTTTCCTGTAAATTCGTGTCAAATCCCCTGAGGGTTCCACTCCATCACCGATATATTCCCAGCCATAGCGTTCATAATATGAAGTATGCTCCGTTGTTAGACAAAGCGTCTCATAGCCAACTCTCTTGGCTTCTTTTTCCGCAAACATCAGGAGCTTGTTCCCCAGTTTCTGCCCTCGTTCGCTTTCTTCCACATAGAGTCCGCAAAGCCAAGGATATAAATCATGTCGTGAAATGAAATCATTCACGATCAACCCGCAACAGCCGACGATCTTGTCATGTTTCAACATCACAAAGAATTGAGGTAAATTCGAATAATCGGAGTGCCGGATGGCATCTCCAAAAAAGTTGAGATTGTTCCCTCTTCCCCACTTTCTGTGATAATAAGCGATGGCTTCATTCAGTCCGCCGGAATGATCGTGCATTTTGACTATTTTGTACTCATTCTTCAACATATTCCGATCTCAATTTGTAGAACATTAGCGTATTGCGCATGGCATCACGATATTCATCATACATATCCTCACGTTTCGTACCTTCAGGGGTATATCCGCATGATCTGATAACCTTTTCAGAGGCTTCATTCAGAATATTACAAGTCATCTGAACGCGGTGAATGTCCAATCCTGTAAAGCATTCCTTTTCTAGTATGAGCACAGCTTCCTTCATGTAGCCTTTACCGGTAGCATCTTTGGCCAGCCAGTATCCTAACTCACCTTTTTGATGTTCTTTGTTGATTCCAAAAACCTGAATATTGCCAATGTATTGACCGGTCCCTTTAATAAAGATCCCATACTCCACCCGATCACCGGCTTCGGTATGGGGTTCTTTGTCTTTTAGGTATTTCAGGCAACTTTCAATCGAATCATCGTTCTTTTCCCAGGGACAAAAAGGACGTAAATGCTCACGGCT
>CAYTLV010000288.1:0-2559 GCA_964438445.1 uncultured bacterium
AATTTACGCCATCTCTTAGAGCCGTATAGCTTGGGGTATTTCTCAAATCCTGTTGGCATGTCTTATCCTATTATCTTGTGCTTTATTCCGGGCCAGTTGCTCTCATACAGCATACGCTCACTCGCACATTTATTGCATTTGTACTTTCTCTCTAATGGAGCGTCACTGGATGTAATGCGTGGTGGACTCCAGATATAATCCCTGAACGTTCCGCCACATTCACACACAACAGCCTCATAATAAACCTTCACATCAAATTGTTTCTTCATTTATAACCTCCCCATTAGTGGATATGTGTCTTTAATTACGCTCATGTCACCCTTGTATGCAACAATAATTTTCTGCTCTCTTTTGGGAAATTTGCGATAGTCTAATGTCCTTTTGGCCTGTGCTAATCTGGTAAATTCAGACTCAAGATAGATGATCTTATTATAAACTGCCAAACCATTGTCCTTTAGAAATATCTCTGTCTCAGATTCGTGACAATGATATGCTCCGTTTTTATCTCTACTATCCCCGGTCATTATTACAAAAAAACGGTTATCGCTTAAATGTTCAATAGCCTTTTTATAACCAGAAAACAGCGTATCTCTAAATTCATCATAATTAGGTAAATTGTTAATTTCCCCTTCTGGTATATCACCATCATAATCAACATATTTCTCAACCCTGTAATAAGGTGGACATGAGAAGACTAAATCAAACATCCCTTCCGGGGCGTAGGTTGCGCTATCGCTCTTTATCCATTGTGTTCCAGGGAATTCACAGCATAGTTTATTATTTGCGTCACACTGGTTTTGCCGTATTTCACTTGCAATATATTCATATCCGTATGATCCGGTAATATACCCAAACTGAACACCACCGCCGAAGGGGTTATAAACTCGCCTTCCATCACTTGGCATGAAAAAACGCAATATACACTCACACGCTACTGGGTCAAGTACTGAGGCATTCCCATTTAAGCTTTTAGTAGAATTGTTTTTTACTTTACCATTTTCAACCGTCTGCTTAGTCAATACAACATTAGAAAAACCGCTTTCCCCCTGCCAGCACCCTTCCCTTGATGCGAACTTGGGGTTAGGTACATCATGTTTCTCTCCCGATAACTCTATTTTCTCATTCCATTCCTTTTTCATTCTTAGCCAATCGCCCTTAACTGAATTCCATGTATTTGTCATTGTAGCATGTGCAAGGCGTTTCATTCTCACATCTTCGAGCTTGCCATAAACCATGTAATGAAATCCGCTCAATTCTAGGTATGTCTCAAAGCCTATTGCTCTAAAGACCTTCGGACATTCGAGGTCGTGTTTTGTGCTTACCGTCATTATCATGGGATAATCGTATGTATTTTGCTCAATTATCTTTTTAACCATCATACTGTAAATGCCTTTGTCTTTTTTGTCTAAATTCATTGCGGATTGTAATAAACAAAATTCTTTTGCTTCATGGTTTACCTGGAAGGTGAAAAACCCGCTAAACTCATTGTTGATTGTCAATATTATGGCTGAGTGTATCTGCATATTCTTTCTAGCAGCCCTATATGCAACCCCGTCCTCTATTGCTAATTTTGCAACCAGGTCTTCATATCCTGACCCTATCACGCTTTTGACATATTCAAATTCTACTGTATCAGTGAATAGATCAACCTGTTTGTCTTCAGTGTTATCATGCTCACATGAAAACATGCTTTCTTGTCCCTTTTCCATTTTATAACTCCCCCTTAGTATTGATTTATATTTAACTCCGCATTGGTCCGGGCAAGTATTACAGGGGCCTATATATGCGTTCCTGTTTGCAATACTTATGCTTGAACCACCTCCAAGGTCTTTATGTTGTTGAACAATTATATCACCGGATATCACTCGTGGATCATTTTTGTGAATACGCAATGGGTTGTCTATAATGGGCGAATACAAAAATAATTCCCTTTGAATTTCTGCCCTTTCCTTTCCATAATCGGTTTCTCCAAACTGTGCAGACACTATTCGCAATACAGTTCTTATTGAATTTTCTTTTAGTCTTAAAAATTGTTCAAGTCTATGGGTGCGTTCATCTTTAGTATCTAATGGACTAATTGATATATTTACAACTACATCATTTTTCTGTAAGATTTTAATATGTTCATCTGTTAAGTTAACCCATGATTTTGTAATTATTACTGGAGTTTTATATTTATGCAACCAGTCACACACTTCAATAGTCCAATCCCAGTTATGACATGGTTCACCCATCGTTCCTATACGAAACCATGATACAGGATATTTGACAATTTCATTTTCAACACTCGTTTTATCACATTCTTTGCGACTTACTGATTTTGAAAAGTCAAAACCATATATAGCTGCCATTTTTGCCGCATAGCACAAACCGTAACACCCACCATCGGGATAGGCTTTCATTCCTAAAGCACACCCTTTCACAGTGTCAATATCCAGCACTCCCTTTCGGTTTATAGTGGTTGTTAAGACTGGCAAGTATTGCTTCATCCTTTCACCCTGAATCTCTCCCCGTTATTGCACCTGTATGCGTGCGTGAAATCGCTACTAACCGCACAGG
>CAYTLV010000289.1:0-2482 GCA_964438445.1 uncultured bacterium
GTTTCAGACATTACTGCTCAAATAAAATCTAAATTGGAAAAAGATATTCCGGCTGCTATGATCCGTGCGGAAATTTCGGAGTGTAAATTTCATAGTAGCGGTCATATCTATATGACACTAAAAGATCCCGGAGCAGTCTTACCCGCTGTTGTTTGGCGCAGTACGGCGCAGCAATTATCGACAAAGCCAGCTGTGGGGATGGAAGTCCTTGTTTACGGTAGATTAAGTGTCTATGCTCCTCATGGAAAATATCAATTTATTATTCAATCTCTGCAAGATGCCGGTCGCGGTGAATTATATATTCAATATGAGGCATTAAAAGCCAAATTGATCGAAGAGGGACTTTGTGCAGAAGAAAGAAAAAAAGTTATTCCACAATATCCCTTACACGTTGCTTTGGTCACAAGTGAGACCGGTGCGGCATTACAAGATATGCTCCGTGTATTTGCACTGAATGCTCCCCATGTTCGATTAAGTCTTTCACCAGCGCGTGTACAAGGCAAAGGAGCCGCCAAAACAGTTATAGAAGCCCTTGAAGGACTTAAAACTGTTTGGCCCGATGTAGTCATATGTGCGCGAGGTGGAGGCTCTATAGAGGATCTTTGGGAGTTTAATGACGAAGCTTTAGCAAGATATATTGCCGATTATCCCTTACCTCTAATTACAGGTATTGGGCATGAAACCGATACGACCATTGTTGATCTGGTTTCGGATCATCGTGCATCCACCCCAACGAATGCGGCTGAATATATTTGTGCCAATTGGCGGGAAGTTCGCATTACATTAAATCAGATGGACTATACTCTTTCCAATACCATGATCCGGAGTTTGGACAGACAAAAAGATCGCTTAAAGAATTTGCAACGATATTTATCATCTAGAAGAATATCAGATTATTTGATGAACCAACAAGTAAGAATATCATCTCTTTTAATACAATCTAGAAGAGATATGTTTAATCAGTTTCAGCAAAAGCAGTCAAATTTCAATAATCTTTTAAGTGCATTGTCTTCAAAAAGATTACCGGATAAACTAATAAGCCTTAATGGAAAAGTTGATTCTATTTTGAAACAATGTTTTAAAGCCTTAAATAATAAGTTAAATCTTAGACAGGAAAGAATAAATGGTTTAGAAGGCAAATTATTTGCCTATTCACCTGAACATGTTTTGAAAAAGGGTTATACGCTTATAAGAGATCGGAACGATAAACTTGTTCGATCCGTAAAAGTATTATCTCCTGAAGATCATGTAAATATAACTTTCCATGATGGAATAGCAGATGCGATCATCAAAAATAAAGAAAACAAAGGATCAGATCATGAATAAAGAAAAAAGTTTTGAAGATGCTATGTTGGAATTAGAATCCATTGTGAAGAAAATAGAGAATGAAGAAACTCCCCTGGAAGAAATATTAGAATTATATGAACGAGGTTCCGAACTCAGTGCTTACTGTCAAAATATTCTGACAAAAACTCAGGAAAAGCTTGAGACCATTCAGAAGCAAGCTGAAAACACGGAAGAATAATATGAAAAAGATCCTGATCCTTTTAAGTGTGATATTATTACTTTTTTCGTGTGGTGATTACAAGCCACTCGCGGGTGGAAGTCCCATTGCCATTAGAACATTGGTCAATGATGCAACTTGGGAATTTATTTCGGAGGATTTCTCCAAGAAAGTTGAGTTTGAGATCCGTACTCCTCAAATTGAGCAACAATTTTATTTCTCGCGCTTTGAACTGGAAAATTATAAAGAATTTCGCGATGATAAGCTTATCTTGTTGATAGCTACTTTAGATGGAAAAGACGAGATATCAACATTTGTTCAAAATAGTATCAGTGAAAATATCCGTAACCAAGTCCAAGCGGGGCAACGAGTGTTTTTCTATGAATATAATAAATATGCAGATCGTCAGATCTATATGTTGATGCTTACAAACACCAAAGAAAAGCTTCTTGAGTATATCCAAGAAAATGGATCTCAGGTTTACCAGGCTATTAATACAAAATTTTTAAGTTCTCAATTTGAACAGCTCTATCATACCGCTGAAGAAAAAGAATTGTCCGAAGACATATATGATCAATTCGGTTTTTCTTTACGCTTACCTCATGATTATGAAATGATCGAAATAGATTCAGCCCGTCATATTATTCATCTTGGCGTTGCCCGTCCTCAGCGCAATATCATTATCTATTGGATGGATGGTGGCTTTAACAAAGTTATTGATGAAGATTGGGCACTTCGCATAAAATACTGGCTAATGCAGAATCTCATGGATAAAATATACATAGAAAAATCTTATGCGCGTTATCGTTCGGTAGATTGGAATGGTATTTTTGTAAACAATATCCGTGGCTTATGGGGACATCCCACTAAGTTAATGGGCGGTCCTTTTAGCATGTTCTATTTTTATGATGGTGTAACGGACAGAACCTATCTTATTGATTGCATGGTTTATGCTCCGGGACAAAGCAAAGCTGTTTT
>CAYTLV010000290.1:0-2477 GCA_964438445.1 uncultured bacterium
CGCTAAACATTATCGCAAGAAAGCGAAAGCGTTGGCGAAAGAAAAAGGGATTAAGTTATGAAATACGATGAATTTATTGAAGGAAAACAAAGATCGGATAATACTTGTGGCTTTGAAGTTGACGAAGTAAATCCGATGTTATTTGACTTTCAAAAAGATATAGTAATATGGGCTTTGAAAATGGGAAAGTCCGCTATATTTGCGGATTGTGGACTGGGAAAAACACCGATGCAATTAGAATGGGCGCATAAGGTTAATTTACATACTGGAAAGCCCGTATTAATTCTCGCACCGCTTGCAGTATCTCGGCAAACAATCGGAGAGGGTGTTAAGTTTGGGATTGATGTTCAAAAATATACAGACGGGAATTGTGGCATATTAATATCAAACTATGAGCAATTACACAATATTGATTTATCATTATTCGCTGGGATTGTTTTAGATGAAAGCAGTATTTTAAAATCGTATTCAGGTAAGATCAGAAATGACATAATCGAAAAAACAAAAGATATGAAGTTTAAACTTGCTTGTACGGCAACACCAGCGCCGAATGATTTTATGGAGTTGGGTAATCATGCTGAATTTTTAAACATTATGACACGATCTCAAATGTTGTCAATGTTTTTTATAAACGATACGGCACATACGGGAACTTGGAGATTAAAGGGACACGCCGAAAAGAAGTATTGGAAGTGGTTAACCGAATGGGCGGTTATGATTAGAAAGCCGTCAGATCTTGGGTATGAAGATAATGGCTTTTTATTACCGCCTATCAAAATTCATGAACATATTATAGATGCAAAACCATTAGACGGGGAATTGTTCGCAACTGTGGCTTCCACATTACAGGAACGGCAAAAAGCAAGACGGGAAACTGTAAGCGAAAGATCTAAACTCGCTGCAGATATTGTAAATAATACAGACGGTTTATTCTTAATATGGTGTAACTTAAATACCGAATCACAAGAACTTAAAAGATCAATAGAAAATGCAGTTGAGATTACGGGATCAGATACAGACAAACACAAAGAAGATTCAATGACTAATTTTTCAAAATCAAAAATACAAAGATTAGTTACAAAGCCCAAAATAGCAGGGTTTGGAATGAATTGGCAGAATTGCCACAATACTATATTTGTGGGGCTTTCCGATTCTTACGAACAATATTATCAAGCTGTAAGGCGGACTTGGAGATTCGGACAAAAAGAACAAGTGAATATACATATTGTTATTTCCGAAAACGAAGGAAGTGTATTACAAAACATAAGGCGAAAAGAAAAAGACGCCGATAACATGGCAAGGGAAATGGTAAAAAATATGAAAGATCTATCATCAGCAATAATTCACGATCATAGCGAAGATATCAAAAAAGAATATCAATCGACCGTACACGAAGATAAAAGATTTACTGCAATCTTGGGAGATTCAATAAAAGAGATAAAAACAGTTAAGGAAAACTCAATTCATTTCTCAATATTTAGTCCTCCTTTTTCATCATTATTTACTTATTCGGATAGTGAAATGGATATGGGAAACAGCAAAGATGACGGTGAGTTTTGGAAGCACTTTGGATATTTGATTCCCGACATATACCGGATTATGATGCCCGGTAGACTTGTCGCCATCCATGCTATGAACTTACTCGCTACGATAGGACACGATGGATATATGGGTGTTAAGGACTTTAGGGGTGATATAATAAGGAACTTTCAAAAGAATGGATTTATATATCATTCTGAGGTATTGATTTGGAAAGACCCATTATTGCAAGCCGTAAGAACAAAAGTATTATCTCTTGCACATAAACAAATCTCAAAAGATGCTTCTCGATGCGCTCAGGGATTGCCGGATTATTTAATTATCATGCGGAAACCCGGAGAGAATACCGAGCCAGTCGCAAAGGGTAGGGGATTTGAAAAGTATATAGGCGAATTGGATGAACCAGTCGCACAAAAAACAAATGAAGCAAGAACAAACAAATACAGTCATCTTGTTTGGCAACGGTATGCAAGCCCGGTATGGATGGATATAAGACAAACGAATACACTAAATACAGTAATGGCAAAAGACAATAAAGATGAACGGCATATATGTCCGTTACAATTAGATGTAATCGAGAGAGCTGTTGAATTGTGGACTAATGAAAATGATATAGTATTCAGTCCTTTCATGGGAATAGGATCTGAGGGTTATTCCGCATTGAAGCAAAACAGAAGATTTATAGGCATTGAATTAAAAGAATCATACTATAATGAAGCTGTTAAAAACATGAGAGAAGCACAAACGATCAAACAAACATCAATGTTTTAGGAGTAAAATGTACTACGGCATAGCAACACGAAAGGATCTTGAGTTATTCACAGGTGAAGTCTGCGAGTTCTTTGACGGTAAATTAATAGATGAAGATTGGCTTAATCAAAAATATATCGACAGCTATGATATGCTAATGGAAACCATGTGCGCCGAAACCTTACTCG
>CAYTLV010000291.1:0-2459 GCA_964438445.1 uncultured bacterium
TTAGTTCGTTAGTTGTAAAATTCTTGCAAAAATTAAATCCGAATATCGAAACTCGGGGGCATTAAGGGGACATAACACTTAATTCCACACAGACCCCCTTCCCTTCCTTATGTCCCTAGAATTACCGACAATATATTAAAGGGTACATTTATCCGTATCTTAGATTGGAAGGTACCCCATGTAAAGGGTAAGGTAAAGTTAGACGAGTTTGGAGTTTATACAAAAACCATCGGACAAGCTGTACAAGCCCCAGAAGATCGCAAACTGGAGATCCTGGTTGGTTTATATGGTATTGGGGTTCCTGTTGGATCTACAATTCTTCATTTTATATATCCAGACCGTTTCCCAATCATGGACATTAGAACGGCTGAAACACTGCATTATGCCGAACGAATCGAATCAAAGCAGAGAGACCTGAAGCGTTATACTCCTTTTCGTTCTGTTATACTGGATATTCGCCAAAAATATTCCCATAGATCTCTCCGCCAAATTGACAGGGCCTCATTTGCCTATTACAAGATTGAATTGGAACCAATGCTCCTAAAAGAAAGACAAGTTTTTCAATCCACTAAAAAAGTACCGGTAGGAGGTTCAAAAATGGTAATAGAAGAATATATATTTAATTCATAGGAAATTAAGAACGCTTCCCCTATTTTAATGAAAATTGTTGAATGATGGCAAAAAACCGAAACGGTCAGAACGTTTGAAAAAAATTCTATTATTTCCTATTGACATGATACTAATATGTGATACTATGCCGCCATGAATAAAAAGCAACGGCAGACGATACAGAAAATATTTGAAAAGCCGGAGCGATCGGATATTTCATGGGGTGATATTGAGAGGTTATTTATAGTTCTTGGCGCTGAAGTGACCGAAGGCAAAGGATCACGCGTAAGGGTGGCGCTCAATGACGTTCGTGCTGTTTTTCACCGGCCCCATCCTAAGCGAGAGACAAACAAAGGAACTGTAAAGTCTGTGCAAAGATTCTTAATAGAATCGGGGGTTAAAGCATGATGGAACATAAAGGATATTTTGCAAAAATTGAATTTGATGATGATGCCAACATCTTTCATGGTGAAGTTATCAATTTAAGAGATGTGATTACATTTGAAGGTGAAACAGTAAAAGAGCTTAAACAGGCTTTTCGGGATTCAATTGACGATTATCTGGATTTTTGTGCCGATCGAGGCGAGGCCCCCGAAAAGCCTTATTCTGGTAAGTTTGTTGTACGCGTTGAACCGGAACTCCATAAAAATATTACAATAGAAGCTCGAAAAGCAGGAAAAAGTCTAAACGTATGGGTTAGTGATGCGATTTCTAAGAGATTGAAGGATATCACCCAGCAAGGGCATTCACTCTGATCGAATTCCGGGAGCATAATACTTAATTCATTGTGTGTAATCATGGATGTCACTATTTGTCCGCGACCGTCCCGGTTAACCCGGCGCGGTTTTTTTGTGCAATGTAAGGATCTTTAACGATGGACGAAAAAACGATCGATCTTATTGAGGCGGCCATCAATGGTAATTGAAAAACTCCAAGAATCACACATGTCCTGGATCGCAGAAGAGTTATCCTCCAAGAGCCTTAACCGTGAAAGCAAATGGACTGAGAGCATAGCGATCGGCAGTGAGCACTTTGTGGGTGTTACAATGGAAAGACTTGGCATAAGAGCAAGGGGTCGCTACACGGTCGGAGAGAACGGAACGTATGAACTGAGGGAATCGGCTAATCCTTATTCGGTCAATTTTGATGCGAAAAATGATGTTGTAAGACCTAAAAACATTTATGCATGGGATGGTATTGTTTAAATATCAATATGATAGCTTGGTCCGACCCCATTTACCGTTAGCTTAAACAGAAAGCACCTTGCCGTTATAACGTTTTAGCGTTAAAGCTACTTAACAACATGGGAGATGATATTATGGGATCAGCAGCGACACGTGCCACTATATACTTGGACCCGGAATTGCATAAAGCTCTTCGCCTGAAGGCAGTTGAAACATCGCAGTCTTTATCGAAATTAGTGAATGATGCCATCAAAGAATCTCTAGCGGAAGACGCGGAAGACATTGCAGCTTTTGAGGAAAGAGTCAAAGAGCCTTTAATCAGCTACGAGACGAAGATCAAGAGGCTAAAAAAAGATGGCAGAATATGAAATCTATTTCAAAGGGTCCATTGAAAAAGACTTCCGTGCAATACCAAAGAAAGATTTAAGGAAGATTATCAGTCGGATTGAGACGCTTTCTAAAGATCCGAGACCGCCAGTCCACGAAAAACTTACAGGTCAAGAAAAATATCGTATCCGCCAGGGGTTGTATAGGATCATCTATTCTATTCAAGATAAAGAGCTTACAATTTGGGTAGTAAAGGTGGGACATCGAGGGGGGTCAGTTTCATTCCCTCATTGCTGAGCGTCTTCGGCTTGTTGATTTTTCTTCAGACGGAGCAGTTCC
>CAYTLV010000292.1:0-2444 GCA_964438445.1 uncultured bacterium
TAACTGTTCTTGTCCCGGAATCGGGTGATGACATTCAGGCCATGAAAGCCGGTATCATGGAGATCACAGATATTTTTGTTGTTAATAAGTCCGACCGGCATGGTGCTGAAGCAATGGTTCTAAATTTAGGATCACTGACAAAGCTAAGAAAAAGTTATTCCACACTTCCTTGGGAACAACCTGTGATTAAAACCGTAGCAACTGAAGATGTCGGAATTGACATCGTTCTTGACAAACTGGAGCAATTCGAGATTATGTTGAAAGAACACGATAATTGGGAATCTATCCGTGATGAACGGATGAAGAGAAAGGTACTCCAATTGATCAATGAAGCTCTTTCAGATTCTTTTTGGACTGAAGAAAGAAAGAATTTTTTAAACACCGAATTGCGCTTATCCGAAAAGATTGACAAGAGTCCTTTTCGCATTGCAGAAAATCTGCTAAGTTCGTTGAGAAACACTTGACAATAAATGTATTAAGAAGTACCTTTCAGCGTTATTGCGTAAATTATGTTAGGAGACAATAAATGAAACGCGTTTTACCATTACTTGCCATCGTCTTGAGTGTCTTTATGCTTGTTGGATGTGGTAACAAAGAAGTTGTTAATGACACCCCGGAACCGGTTGTTCAAGAAACTCCGGTAGTTGAAGTGACCCCTGTTGTTGAAACTGCTGTCGTAGAAGAAGCCGTTGAAGAAGTTCTTCCTGAAGAAGTCATCGAACCTCTTGAAGAAGATGTATGGGTCAAGTACATGATCCAACCAAATGATTACCTCACGAAGATCGCTCTACAAGAATATGGTGTTGTAACCATGTGGCGTGAGATCTGGGATTGGAATGTTGAGATCATCGGTGATGATCCTGATTTGATCTATCCTTTTGAAGAATTATCACTGAAAAAAGATGCTGCTGATGTAGAAGAAGTAGCTGTATACGAATATGAAACATATACAGTACAAGAAGGTGAAAGCCTCTGGTGCATCTCAAAGAAACTCTATGGCAACTCATATGCATGGATCGTTCTTCTCCGTGATAACATGGAAACTCTAGGTAATGACTATGATAGCATTACTGCCGGTATGGTTCTGAAAGTAAGAACCAAAATCTAAGATCATAATTATCTTACATATTAGCCCCTCTTTCGAGGGGCTTTTTAGTTTTAGTAGAATTCTCACTATTCTTCCCACCCCCTAAACTCCAAAACCCTAAACTTTATTTAATATTTACATTTAAAATAAACTTTAAAAGTCCTATATTCGCTCCAATGAAAGGCTTAATTCTTATATCCGCATACAACTCTGCCGCTACCATATCGGTTGTTTTACAAGAACTCAGCATATTTCCCGATTTGGAAATTGTTGTTATTAATGACGGTTCTCAAGACAAGACCGGCGATATAGCTCATTCACTTGGAGCTCATGTGATAAAACATGAAAAAAACCTTGGTAAAGGAGCCGCATTGCAAACCGGCTTCGCTTATGCCAGAACCTGTAATATTGATTATCTTATAACTCTCGATGCGGACAAACAACATCCAATAGAGTGTGTTCCGGAATTCATTGAACAACACAGAACACATCCGGATGCAGTGATCCTGGGAACCCGGATACGGGATAAGAATATGCCTTGGACACGGAAATTCAGTAATAGCGTTTCTGCTTCCCTGATCTCCTGGCGTATAAGACATTCTATTTATGATGCCCAATGCGGATTCCGTCTCATTCCAAAACCTTACCTATCCTGGAATTTCTCTTCTATCACCGGTTTTATATTTGAATCAGAAGTCTTAATAGCTTTAGCGATAAATGGTGTTAAATTTAGGTTTGTTCCTATCCCCACACTATATCCTAGTACAAACCACAGTAAAATGACATATTTTGATTCGACTTTCGGTTTTATTTTTATGTATATTTCATCGTTCTTTAAATCTTACAAACAGGAGAAATATGACGTTTAATGATATTTGGCAGGTAGTTTTAATGACCATGATACCGGCACTGGAGCTTAGAGCAAGTTTACCTTTTGCGATATTAGTGCTTGAAATGCCATGGTTCTCCGCTTTTCTACTTGTTGTTGTGGTTAATATCATATTAGGTCCTATCGTTTATTTCGCTCTTCGGTTTTTCCTGAATATTGTAATTAAAATACCCTTCCTTAATTCCATTTATGAACGTTCTTTGCATAAAGTCCAAACAAAGATAAAACCCAAGGTAGAAAAGTACGGAGAATGGGGTTTAGCCCTATTTATCGGTATTCCACTTCCAGGATCCGGTGTTTATACGGGAGCACTTGCGGCATTTGTTCTGGATATCAAACCAAAGAAGTTCATGATCGCTACAGTTGTAGGTGTATTAATTGCTGCTATAATAGTTCTTTTAGTAGTCATCACCGGCTCCGAGATCTTCATTTGGATAATTAAATAATCCTCAATTTTTCATATATTTT
>CAYTLV010000293.1:0-2434 GCA_964438445.1 uncultured bacterium
GATTTCCCTGATCCCCATGATCCTTCAAGCCCTATAGTCATTCCTTCATCATGTGAAGATATCACTTCATAAAGTGTGTCAGCAAGTTTTTGATGTGTCTTATCTTTAAATGCATCTTCTGAGACGGCATTATCATTTAATAGTTTAAATGGGAGTTTTTTATTAGCCATAGTTTTCCCCTGGGGTCTTTCTGTTTTCATTTTCTTAATCACTTATAATTGTGTAAAGCTATTACATATTGCTAATAATCCCAAGGACTTCTTAAAGGATATTTTTACATGTAAATGATAAACCAACCTAAACTTTATTTATAATTTATCAACAGGAATTAAACCACAGGTACAAATTCTACCTGTAGCGATATATCTCTTAGAAAAAGCTTCAAAAAGACTATTATATCATAAGATTTATACTATCTGAAAGTATATTCTTTCCATGAAATCTGAGATATAAGGATATTTGCCAGGAATTTTACAATATCATTTCTTCCATAGTAAGTTGGAACTCCTCTTGAATCCTGTGCCATAAGAACAATTGGCAAACCTGGAAAATAAATAGAAAATGCTTCTTGCGTATTATTGCTTTCACTTTTAGAACTTAATATCTGCTTTTTTACAATAACAATTGCAAATGTTAGTCCTTGCTCTTTGATTACTGCTCCTTGGAATTTCATAATCACCTCTAAGTTAAATTATTCAAATAAACCTAATTTTTATCCTTTGGCGGACATGGATCATTCCCATAACTATTACCTGCTCTAATTCTTCCATCTCTCCCATGAATTTTAGTATCAGAGTGTTGATTCTTTGCGATATTCTGAGCTATACTAATCGCATCTTTTTGCTTCGTGGTAACTTTTGTTGCTTTACTGTTACCGGCACCTTTAACAGCCCATTCTTTTCCATGTTTGACCACATGTTGGTTTTTTCCTTTAGACATTTTTCGTCTCCTTTAATTTATTATATATCAATCTTTTTGTTTTACCTGATTGCTTACCCCCTTATTTTTACCCACTTTGATTAGTTAACTATAATTTAACACAATATTAAGTAAAACGCAAGTAATATTATGTAAACTTATTGGATTTATATTTTGCACTAAAATAATGTATTAAAACATCATTATTGAATTTGTAATAATTCTTCGAAATCGGTGGTTTATTATTCTTGTATTTTACCGAACCATAACAATTACAGGGATACTGACTGCCCCGGGCTTCACCCGGGGTTATTGTTGTTTGACCCCTGTGGGGTCCGGCATTATCTGTGAAATCTGCGCAATCTGTGGTTTATCTTGTTTTAAGTATTCCGTCACATGAATAGATCCTTCACTTCGTTCAGGATGACAGGTTACTTGCGTGTTTCCTCTTCCCCTCTTCTCTGTTTCTCTTGTTCTCTCTTGCCTTAATTTTCTTTTTGTGCCTTTGGGTTCTTTGCGTCTCCGTGTGAGGTCTTATGTTTCACGTATTCTCTTTTCTTTGCCTATAACATCTTTGTGGCTTCGTATTACTTTGTGCCTCCGTGTGAGGTCTTAGGTCTTACCCCTTATCCCATATCCACATCCACACTGATATCAACGCCGAAATGGCATCGGCAAAGACCGGACGGGTCGCGGCTTTGAGATCATCTTTTGTCCAGGCATTGGGTTCAGCAATAGGAAAAAGTTTCATTGAGCGTTCTTTGGTGCTAATGCACAGGTCGATCATATAATCCATGAGACTGTTACTTGAGATCTGCACAGGATGGATCAGTGCACAGTGCTCCTTATCGGTTACATGAAAGACAACCTCGGATGACAGGTCCGTGGCCGGTGAATCGTCCTTTTCGCGGGAGGCTTCGATAATCTCTTCTTCCAGAGCAACCGGATTGACGGCATCTTCCCAGGCTTTTTCAACCTTGCCGTGGAGTGAACCATTAAAATATTCTCCGTTTTTTGGTTTTGTCGTATTACTTGCCGAGGGCGGATCGTCGCGAAGGTCGCAGTGCATGGGCACGTTGGCATCCACGATATAATGCGAGATCATCAGGTACTGATACATGATCTGTTCCATACTGCAGCGGTCATTGTAGCGACGCAGTTTATCCATATCCGCAATGACACGTGATAAGTGATCTACTTTGTAGGGTAGTCCGCCACCGCCTTTGGCGCGGTAATATTTGTCTTTATGGACTTCCTTGGCAAAGGCCGCACCGCCGGGAAATTCTTCATCGGTGTACAATTTGAAGGTATGGAACTGTGATTTGTCGTTCAGAATATCATCGGGAGCCCAACTAGCTTCACTGATCACCTGCTGATAATGCATAAGCATACGCTGCAGCTTTTTCGCTGAGGCGCGTTTTTCCCGAATCTTTTTAGAATCTACGGCTCTGCCCGATCCGGCGTAGCTAATGTTCGCCATGCCCTCGTAGAGAAATTCAATGGCCTTGACCGCCAA
>CAYTLV010000294.1:0-2406 GCA_964438445.1 uncultured bacterium
ACACAACTGTTTGATTACATAAAATATTTTATTGAAACAACATCATGAAAAAGATCTACATAGACATCGACGGTGTACTCCTAACATCAAGGCATACTCAACCGGCTCCCGGTGCGGTTCAATTAATTGAGCATGTGACAAAACATTTTGATTGTTATTGGCTGACGAGTTACTGCAAGGGAGATAACCGTCCCGTTCTGGACCTTCTTTCCGCATATTTTGATAAAGAAACAATGAATAAATTTGAGTCCGTAAAAGCAACGAATTGGAGAACTCTGAAAACCGATGCCATTGATCTTCATTCGGACTTCTACTGGCTGGACGATCATCCTATGAGTGCCGAAATTCAACTACTTAGGGAGCATGGTCGTTTAGATAGCTTGATCGTGGTTGATTTGAAGCGGGAAGATGAGTTGAAACGCATTATAGAATTGTTGAAGTAAATATCGCGTAAAAGACCTCACACAGAGCCACAAAAATACTGTCATCTCGACCGTAGTGATCCGCCAGATGGCGGAGAACGAAGCGGAGAGATCTCAAATTACTCAGATATATAAAATGTTTTTTATCTTACTTTGCTAAATTGCATTAATAGAAATACTTTTACAAAAATATTTTTATTAATAAGATTTCCGTGAAATATTTTTGAATCATTTCATTTTATTATGTAGTTTGAGATCTCTCCGCTTCGCCACCAGTAGGTGCCTCCGGTCGAGATGACAGTCTAACATCGTCATCCTGAAAATACTGCCGGTGGTTCCGAAGCTTCGGGATTCAGGATCTCTGTGTCAATGCGATTTTCAAAATTATTAGCGCAAAGTGTATGTGTTAATTCTAAACCAATCTTTTGTGTATCGCAATGCTCGCGGAGGTCTCCCTGCGGGACCCCTTCGGGGCTGAAACAAGTTCAGGATGACCCGCGAGTGGGTTGTGCCTTTGTGATCTTTGCGCCTCTGTGTGAGGTGTTTTTCTTCCGGCTACCGGCTTTTCTGCTTCTTAAATTGTGACGAGAGTCACAGATTCAAATCTGAAATTGATTATTGTTTTATTTTAAAATATATTTCAATCATGTTTTTATCAATTGAATTAAACAGTTTAGAAAACAAATAGAATTATAAATAGGTGAGATACACTTTTACAGTGTATTTTTTGCTTGCATGTTGTTAAGTAATACATTAACATTTTGGGTGGCGAAATGGGAAAGTTAGAGTTTAGATCTTTGAAGATAATGGCATCATATGGGAAAACGATCAATAAGATTTATTATGTTGTTGAGAATGGCAGGTCAACGGTGGAAGCATTTTTTAAACTTTCGGAAGAAGAGCGAATTAATATTCGTCAAATTATTGTCCGAATGGCAACAGAAGAACATTTTATCTCACCCATGGTGAAGTATACGCTAAATAAATATGCTTTTGGTGAGATCAGGCCAAGAGGACAGCGTTTCTTTTTCTTTCGGAAAGTCGGAAACAATTATGTGTTTTTCGGCCATTGCGAGAAAAAAAGAAAGTCATTACCAGACCAAGTTTATAAACAACTCGAAAAGAGGATGAAAATATATGAAAAAGAATTCACAAGAATTAATCGCGGATTTTGAAGCCTTTTTTGCACAGGAACCCACGACAGCTGACAGATCCTGGGGTATTATTCACGATTTTTATCATTATTTGCTTACTTACATGGATAAAGAGGGAATTACACGTGCTGAATTAGCCAGACGAACGGGTAAATCCAGATCTGCAATAACCCAAATGTTTAATAAGACGCCTAATTTAACTATTAAGAAAATGGTGGAAATAGCAGATGCGGTAGGGCTTGAGTTTTCATTGGTTCCGCATAGTTCTAAAAGCTCTCAAAAATATCGCAGTACATATACATCTCAATCTTCAAAGGGATTAGCATCCAGAATGGAAGTGAATGAAGACTAAGAGAGAGAAGAAGATATAAGATATAAGAGATGAGAGATGGGAAAAGGTGAGCAGGTAAGGGGTAAGAAAGTCTGTCATCTCGACCCCTTCTACGCCCAGGCTACGCAGGGCAGGCGAAGCGGAGGAATCTATTCATGTCACAAAACCACATTTTTGTCATCTTGAGCCCCGAAGCTTCGGGGAAAGATCTCAAATTAAATGGAAAAATAAAATATTTTCAATCTTACTTTGCTAAATTCCACTATTAGAAATACTTTTACCAAAATATTTTTATTAATAAAATTTCCGTGAGAAGATTATGAATCATTTCAATATGTTCAGTAGTTTGAGATCTCTCCACTTTGCTTGCCCCTTTGGAGCTGCGCTCCGGTCGAGATGACAAGCTTGCTTTACATTCATCGTTTATCATTCATCGTTTATCATTCATCATTTATCGTTTATCGTTCATCGTTTATCGTTCATCGTTTATCGTTTATCG
>CAYTLV010000295.1:0-2375 GCA_964438445.1 uncultured bacterium
GTTGATAGTTGATAGTTGAAAAATATTCTCTTTACTCTTTACTCTTTACTCTTTACTCTTTACTACTTACTACTTACTACTTACTGCTTACTGTTTACTACTTACTGTTTACTTCTTCCTACCCTATTCCTGCATAATCGAGTTTATCGGCATAGTGCGCAAGAAAGTAATTTCGAAAATCCAGATGTACCGGGAGTAAAAGCTGTGGATCTTTTTGAATTAAGGTAAATGCTACATCCCTTGCTTTCTCCATAATTGGTCTGTCAGAAAACATATTTACAAATTTTAGATCAGGAAGACCATGTTGACGAGCACCGAAAAGATCGCCTTGGCCGCGTTGACGAAGATCTTCCTCGGATATAATAAATCCATCATTGTTATTCTCCAATATTCTCAGGCGGTCAGTAGAAATTTGTGTTTTATTGCGTTGTACCAGAATACACCACGACGCTTCACTCCCCCTACCTACTCGACCACGAAGCTGATGCAATTGACTTAAACCAAAACGCTCGGCATTTTCAATAAGCATAACAGTTGCATTGGGATTATTTACACCCACTTCGATCACTGTAGTACTCACAAGAAGTTGTATTTCATTATTAATAAATGCATGCATAACTTGTTTTTTGTCTTCTTTTTTGGTTCTGCCATGCAACATCCCCACTTTAAAAGATCCAAAACGCTCCTTCAATTCATCATAGCCAACTTCAACAGCTTTCAAATCCATCTTTTCAGATTCTGCGATCAAAGGGTAGACAACATATATTTGCCGTCCGGCACACATTTCCTTTTCAAAGAAATCATATACACCCGGCAATCGTGAAGGCAACACTACTTTAGTTTTAACCGGAATACGTCCTTTAGGCATTTCATCAATAATTGACACATCCATATCACCATAAAGTGTCATGCTCAATGTTCTTGGAATAGGTGTTGCGGTCATAGCCAAAGTATGTGGATGGTAGCCTTTTTTTATCAGAGTTCCTCGCTGATCAACACCAAAACGGTGCTGTTCGTCAATGATCACCAAGCCCAAATGCGAGAATTGCACATCTTCCTGGATCAAGGCATGTGTACCGATCACAATGGGTATGTCACCCGATGCTATTTCACTCAATAGAAGATCGCGTTGCTTTTTTGGTGTTTTCCCAGTTAAAAGACAGCAATTAACACCCAAACGATTAAATTCATTTTTGAAATGTTCATAGTGCTGGTTTGCCAGGATCTCTGTCGGAGCCATAATTGCGGTCTGAAATCCATTAGCTGTTATTATTGCCGCAGCCATTGCTGCAACCAATGTTTTTCCGCAACCGACATCACCCTGAAGCAAGCGGTTCATAGGTTGATCGCCCTTGAGATCTCTATATATCTCTTTTAAAACCTTTTTCTGTGCATCTGTTGCCTCAAAAGGAAGATGTTCATACAAGTTCCGTAAAATATCCCCGGCTTTTTCACATTTTGCATTATTACTTTGCTCTTGAATTCGTCGTTTTTTTATTGATATAATGCTTTGAAGCATCAAAGATTCCTGAAATTTAAAACGATAAAGGGCTTTATTAAGTATATGGGTTGATTCTGGGAAATGTAATTGCCGGATTGCATCAGTAAAGGGCATTAAGTCACTTTCATTTCGTATTTTTTTAGGTATAGGATCTGGGAAATCCGGATGTAATTTATCGAGTATCAAGGCAAATAATTTTCTAAACGAACGACTTGTGAAACCGCTTTTTCGCAGATCTTGGGTCAGAGGGTATACGGGAATTACCCCACCTGTATTTAACGCATCTTTATTGGGATCGATAATATCGAAATCCGGATGTGTCATCGTGTTACCACGATAAAATTCAACTTTACCATAAACTGAGACGGTATCACCGGGCTTAAAAGTCTTTTGTATCCATTCGCTTCCATGGAACCAATTCAAGGTCAGAATTCCTGATGTATCTGCGATCTCAATCTTTAATATTTTTCGTTTTTTTGTCGGGATGAGACGTACACGTTGAACTTCTCCCACGACCGTGCATTCCTCTCCGACAATAAGCTGTCCAATGGGTTTTACCGAGCGACGGTCAAGGTAGGCACGAGGCACATAATATAATAGATCTTCTAGGGTATGAACACCTACTGTAGCAAGTGCTTCACGCCTTTTCTCACCGATCAAAGGTAAATTGACCACGTTTATGTTAAGATCTTGAAATGTCATGGATAAAAGTACGAAGCTTAAAGCTTAAAGGCAAAAAGATAATCTATCTAACTTAGTGCTTTCTTTCCCATAAAAACTTCAGCACGTCCCCAAATCTTTGGCGCCAATAACTTTCGTTGTGTTCGGCACCTTTATGAATTTTAAAATTTACTTCTCTGCCATCTTTCCAACC